>NZ_JAAHGT010000207.1 GCF_010672385.1 Okeania sp. SIO2F4 | reverse complement strand
CTACTTTTTTCGTTCTAGAAGGGGATAGGGAGTAGTTAGGAGGAATGGGGAATTATAGCAGAGGTATTTGATATTTTCTCACAGTAATTTTGCTGCAATTATTCTGCCTTTTCTACTAGCTTTTTCAGCTTGAGCAACCGGAAAGCTGCTACTTTTTTTGTTCTAGAAGGGGATAGGGAGTAGTTTTTGTTCTAGAAGGGGATAGGGAGTAGTTAGGAGGAATGGGGAATTATAGCAGAGGTATTTGATATTTTGTCACAGTAATTTTGCTGCAATTATTCTGCCTTTTCTACTAGCTTTTTCAGCTTGAACAACTGGAAAGCTACTACTTTTTTCGTTCTAGAAGGGGATAGGGAGTAGTTAGATCGATCTATAGACTCATGTACTCTCCTTCTTTCTGCTTCCTTCTTCCTTCTTATTAGTATTATACGCCCTTCTGTGATGTTAAAGATTACTAAATTAGTTGAATAAACTCACTCTTGCTTGATAATCTTCCGTAGATAATATTTGCCAATTAGCATTACCAGTTAATTCTAAAACTTGGTGATGATATTTTAACAAACTTAAACGATGTCCTACACTAATAAATGTGGTTTTAGTTGTCTGTAATTGTTGATAAAGTTCGCCTTCATTTTGCAAGTCTAAGGCGCTAGTAGCTTCATCTAAAATTGCATAATTTGGATTAGTTAATAATAGTCGGGCAAAGGCTAAACGTTGTTGTTCTCCTAAAGATAAAACATTTTCCCATGGTAACTCTACATCAAAACCACCTAATCTATCTGGTAAATCTTCTAAATTAACAACTTTCAAAATTTTTCTTAATTCACACTCATCAAACTCTAGATTAACTTTAGGATATAACAACTGTTGTCTTAAACTTCCTAAAATCATATAAGGGCGCTGAGGCAAAAATAACATTTCCTCCAAATTAGGGCGTATTAAACAACCTGTACCCGATTTCCATAGACCTGCTATTGCCCTTAATAAAGAACTTTTACCTACTCCACTTTGACCGACTATTAATAATCCTTGACCAGGTTGTAATGCTACTGATAAATCTCTAACCAGAGTCTTTTGAGTTTCATTTATATCTTCGTGATTTAGGGGAGTATTCAGAGTAATATTTTCTAGCGCCAGTCGAGAATTTTCTCTAATATCAATTTCCCTATTTCCTATTTCTGGTAATTTTTGTGTTTCTTCTAATGTGTCTCTAAATTTAGCCAAACGATTAATACCAGCAGCAAAAGCAGTTAAATTGTCGATTTGACTAACTATTAAAGAAAAAGCTCCTAAAACTTGACTAAAAGCAAAACCTGCTTGAGTAATATCTCCATATTTAATCTCACCCGCAAAATAAATAGGAGCCATTATTAAAGAAGGCAAAATTATAACTGCATATCGATAACCAGTGGTAAAGTAATCTACATTTCTCTGCCAACCAATGAGCAAATTAAAGTTATTAAAAACTTGAGCAAATCTTTGTTTGATTTGCAATGATTCCTGTTCTTCTCCTTGGTAAAAAGCAATTGATTCAGCATTGTCACGGATATGCACTAATCCATAACGAAAATCTGCTTCTCGTCTGAGTTGGTTGAAATTTAAAGTAATTAATTTCCTGCCAAAAATTACTGCTACTAATGTTCCTGTCACAGCATAAAAAATTAGAAATATTGACAGCGATACTGATATTGACCACAAAATTCCGGTGAAGGAAATTACATCAATTACTGAGTTAAGAATTGTCAGTAGAAAAAACAAACTTTGGTTAGTAAAGGATTTAATATCTTCTGCCATTCTTTGGTCTGGATTATCAATTTTCCCCTCTGAGTTAATTTGATAATAAGACCTATTTTGTAAGTAGTTGTCGAGAAATTTGCTAGTCATCCATTCTCGCCAATATAATCCTAATTTTTGGCGTGTATAGGTGTAAACTACAACAATTGGAGTACCAACAATAAATACTCCGGCATAAACAAATAGAAATCGCCAAAATGTCGGTTGGTCTTTTTCTGCTAGGGCAGTAGTAAAAAAGTTGCCTACATAGCTAATAATTACATTTAAACCACTAACTGATAGGGATAATAATAAAAGTAAACTTAATAGTGCCCAAGGTTGCCAACGAGGTATAATTCGTCTTCTGTGGTACCAAAAAGCACTACCAGGAACGACTATCATTAAAATAATTACAAATATCCAGTGTGAATTAATTATATTTTTAATTGTATTGACTAAACCAGGCGCAATACTATTGAATGATTCGCCAAATATCGCTTCACTACCTAGGCATACTAAGCTAACAATTACAAAAACAGCAGCAAATAAAAAGATTAAAAGTAGGAATAACAGTCCTAGGAAAACTTTACTTCCACCTCCTTCTAAAGGATAAAAATATGGTTGAGCAATATGCAAAAAATCATTCCAAAGTTTACGATCTAGTCTACTCATTTTTTATTCAGTAACAGTTCACTTTTCTTGATAATACTCTATTATTATTTAGATGTAAATATCTAAATAATCTCACATATATTTTTTGCCAAAGTACATGATTTTATTTTTTTTTAGCAACATTCAATAGATGATTTTGCTTTTAATTAGATTTATTATTTAGCAATAATTAATCAAAAGTATTCCCAATAGCTAATATATACAGGCGATTTAATATCAGTTAGATCAACCTGTGGCAAGCAAGATACCCACTGCACAATCGTTTTCTTTAAATTTCTCCTTTAATAGCGAGGTCTTATTTAATGTTTGTACTTCATATATCTGTAATTTTCTATATACTTATAAGCATTCAGCATTCAGCTAGAATACACACTATTACTTGTCAGTTTTTGAAGTTTCATGGGTGTAAAATACCTTAATGGGTAGTGCTATAATTTTCATATTTATAGTGTTACGTTATAATCATTTTTACATTTGCTAATAAAGTAAAAATTTGATTATTGAAGCTTTCATTTATAACTTAAAAAAAGTATATAGCGGTTCTCAAATTGCTGAGAGACATACTTTTTGATTGTAGGTCATAAGAAAGAGAAAAAAATTGTATACTTCATTAACATCAGAACGACTACATACAATACAAATTAAATATTTCATAATCCTACCTAATGTAAAATTATAATTTCAGGTATTTTTCAATCGAGTTTTACTGGTCTTCTATCGCAATCCGCGCATTGGTTGTGATAATTTTGATAAGAGTTAATTTGAACTGAAAACCTTAAAAATTATCACTCCTGAGTCCTGACTCCTAACTGCCACCAATATATTTATATTATCAATTAGCTTAGAGCTGACAAAAAGTTGATGTCAGTTCAGGAAGTACACAACAGCTACGAATTTCAGTAAAATCTCTACACTCAATTTCAATTAATAGAAACTTATTCATTATAAAAATAGATAATTGCTACAAAATTCACCAAAAATCATATTATTATAGAACAATTACAAGCCAAAATTTGCGATTACTACAATCGCGTAAATTATCTAGAAATTAGCCTAGAACAAAGCGAATCAACAGCCATTTCATTTCGTAGCCAACAGTCAAACCCTGTTAATTGTCACTTTTCTCTAGCAGGAGGTATTCCCACCTGCTACCAAGAAGGCTGGAGTTTCGTTAGTTTCAATGGCATTATTGAACTAACAATATAGAATTGAAGAAGCAATTTTTCAGGCTAATTTAATCGGAAAAGAAACTACTCAACTATCTTCTATTACACCAGTCCAAGATTATGTACCAGTCAAATTTGGTTGTTACCCCTGTGGCATATCCTTAGAAGAAAAGAGACTATTAATTGAAGCTTATAATCTAGTTATTGTTAGATTTTGAAACCCAAATTCAGACCACAAATGTTAGTGTATGACGATCGCTTCACTATTAATTATTTCGTCAATTCCATCGGCAGTTGCATAGCACAGTAAGGCTTAGAAATCAATGGCAAATTTAGAGCCATTGCTTGTAGAGAAGGAGCTTTAGTTAAACAGAAAATCCATTATATCAGTTCTAATTCTTATTATAACACTCCATGTAATGTTGACAACCAAATTATAGAAGCTGTAAAAACGGCCATCCCTCAACTAGAGACCAAATCTTTAGAAAGGTGAACAATATACTGGGATTTTAGATCCTTATCTGGCAGGTTTGACAGTCCCTCCGGCTAGAAGCGGGAGGATTTTTGCACAGAATTAGTCCAAAGCATAACCCTAATGGGTGTGGTCAAAACACCTCTAGTAACTCGACTCAAATCTAATTCAAGTCTTGCCTTTAGTTTCCTCAAGATGTTAGCAGCACCATTGCAATCTGCATTAATATAGCTGAAAGCTTGAGTACTATATAGTCCTCTTTGCACTCTTTTTCCGCTAGGTTGCCACCTTTGGGGTTTTTCATCGTATTTCGGTAGCTCATCATTGTCCAAAAAACTAGCTTTTGAAGAGTAACTTTCCTCTATTTCTATAGCTTTTTCTAGTATATAAAGGGGATGTAGGGAGAGGCAGTATAGTTAGGCTAAAATTTGAGGGCTGATTTTTCCATATTACCCACTATCTATTCTCTCCAGTTTGTGAGAATAAGTACCCGTTTAAAATTAATTCAACATTTTTAAGGGAATAGGAAGTAGGCAATAGGAAAAAAAATCTACTTGTATACTTTATAAGTAGAGCCAAAATTATTTGGCCTATCTACTTAACTTAAGCACCAAATTTAATTTGGCTTGACTACTTAACAGTAAAAAAAATACTACTAGATTAACTTTTTCTAGTAGCCAAGGTAAATGTGAGAAGAGGTAATATAATTGGGCTAAAATTTGAGGGCTGATTTTTCCCTATTACCTATTCCCGAAAATCCTAAACTTGTGTATCTCACCAATTTGACAAAGACTAAATTTAGTTTTCTACAACAGGAGTAAATTCTCCCTTGAGATACTGCAATACAAAATCAATTGTTTCTTGTCGCAGCCATCCTTTTTGTACTGCAACCTCTCCAAAGCGTAAATTTGTTTGATTCTGTTCTATCAAAATAGAATATATTTGTTCTTCATTCAATAAATTTGCTAATTTCAGATATTCACCAACTGGTTTTTTATTATTCTCTGTTATTAGTTGAGGAAATATGTCTACGAAAAAATCTACCGTTTCTTGCTTAATTATTCTCCACATGACAGCAATTTCTCCAAATTTGAGATGACGATTTCCCGTTTGATATTGCAAAATTTCTTTTACCTGACTGTCTGTCATTAAACCAGCATCTTGTAAAACCTCTCCTATGGGCTTGTCAATTTTTTTATGTTGAAAATATTTAGTTGTATTCTGCTTTTTTATATGATTTTCTTGAGTTAATTCTCTTAAGTTAATAACCTTTTCTTCTTGGTTAATTCCTTTGAAAATCCACAAAGGCCATAACAAAATAATTCCTAAATTTATTTGACTTGGTTTATTCTTAACTGTTTCTTTCTGTTTCTTAACATCTGATTGATTTGCCAGGTAGCAAATTGAACCGGAAAAAAGATAAGATGTTGCAGAGTAGCACAGCATTGTGAAAATTAGGGTAGTCATAAAATGGTATAATTATCTAGGTTTAATACGATCTTATTCTGTATTTTTTGTGATGTCAACAAAAAATATTTTTTATTCAACCGTATAATTAACTGTAATTATTCCTGAATTTGTATATTTTCAACTATTTAAGTATTTATTGAAAAATATTGATTACTGTGTACTCTATATAGATTAGAGATTCTGATAGATTAAATTATACTAAAATCAAATTAAAATTTTTGATTCATCTGGTTCCAAATTTGGTGAATCGCAATTTACCAGAAAATATTACAAATTAAAATTTAACTCACATTAAACTTGAAGCAAGATACTGAAATTATAAATTGTAGCGTTTTTTTTTCATTTCTATACTAAATATAAGAATCAAGATACACAAAAATTACATTTTTGATTTATTGAAAAAGCTTTGTATTAACTTAATAGTCAAGATTGTGGGAAAAAAGGGGTATAAATGGCTTAATTAATCCCATACTAACAAATTTAACTTGGCTGAACCCTCTTACTATGTGCTATGGTATTAACAAAGTATATTTCGATCATCTAATGGACAATAAATAACTATTGACTTCTGTTAAGGGAAAATTTATCTATAAAAATTTAGGAGATTATCTTTATTTTTCATTCTGTGCAGGAGTTAGAATATTTCCCAAAGTTAAAGCAAATTTCGATAACTCCGCTAATTTACTTAAATCTATCTGACCTGAAGTGGTAAAAAAATTAAAGTGGGATTATCATTATGATCGAGTTATGGGTAGCTATAACCCTTCGGAGGTGATTAATACAAAAAAATTTAACCACATCTACTAATGCTCAAATACTAGGAAGTAGGTACATAAAGACATAAAGAATATTACTCATACTTCTCAGTCAAAAAAACATCAAATAAATGAATTAAGAAAACTTGATTCATTAATTACAATTGAGGTGCAGTCAGAAAAATTAATTTAGCTATTCCTAGATAGAAAAAAAGTTAAATAATTATGTTCTCAAACACTGTGTAGTAGCCTCAAATGTTTGAAGAGATTAGTTATTTTTTTTTAGTTAATAAAACAAGAAGGCTGAAAAAATGTCTAAAGAAATATTGATTACCAGAGGGCAAGTAGTAATAGTCGATGAACAAGACTATGAAGAATTATCAAAACATAAATGGTATTTGATAGATGGGTTTGCTGCCAGAACAATAAAAAAAGATGACAAGAGAACCACTATCTATATGCACAGAGTAATTATGGATGCTCCTATGGGTGTATCTGTTTATCATATTAATCACAATAAACTAGATAATCAGCGAGAAAACTTACGCTTGGTTAAAGGAAGTGCGCGAATGCACAGGAGACCTAGTGTAAAACATTCATCAAAATACCGAGGAGTGTATTGGTGTAAAGATAAACGCAAATGGATAGCAGAAATTAAAGTCTACAAAAAGCAAATACGTTTAGGTCGTTTTGAAGTGGAAAAAGATGCAGCTATTGCTTACGATGAAGCAGCAAGAAAGTATTATGGTTCTCTAGCTAGAACAAATTTTGCTACAAACAATGTAGAAATAAGAGAAGAACCTTCTCTGGAAATTAATAGAGACTATTGAGGATAATGCAATATCGACGCTTTGGGCGAACAGAATTATCAATGCCAGTATTTTCCTGTGGTGGAATGAGGTATCAATACCAATGGCAAGATGTTCCCAAAAATCAAATCCCACCAAATAATCAACAAAACTTAGAAAATACAATTCGTCGCTCCCTAGAATGTGGCATTAACCACATAGAAACTGCTCGTGGTTATGGCACATCTGAAATACAACTGGGAGAAATTTTACCCAAACTACCACGGGAAAAACTCATTGTCCAAACAAAAGTTAGTCCAAGCGCCGACCCTCAAGAATTCCAAAGTAAGTTTCAGCAGTCTATTCAATTTTTACAACTAGAATATATTGATTTGCTAGGAATACATGGGATTAACACATTAGAACTACTCAACTACTCTGTTAGACCAGGAGGTTGTTTGGATGTAGCTAGAAAATTACAACGGCAGGGAAAAGTTAGGTTTATTGGTTTCTCTACTCATGGTCCTACTGATGTGATAATTAAAACTATAGAAACAGATCAATTTGACTATGTTAACCTACACTGGTACTACATTAATCAAGGTAATTGGTCGGCAATAGAAGCTGCTAAAGAGTTTGATATGGGAGTATTTATTATTAGTCCTTCTGATAAGGGTGGTAAACTGTATCATCCACCACAGAAATTAATAGATTTATGCTATCCACTTAGTCCTATGGTGTTTAACGATCTATTTTGTTTGAGTCATCCACAAGTTCATACATTGAGTTTGGGAGCATCAAAACCTACAGATTTTGACGAACACTTAAAAACATTAGAATTTTTAGATAAAACAGATGAGGTATTACCACCCATATTAATCAGACTAGAGCAAGAAGCGATCGCTCAACTAGGAGAAAATTGGTGCAAAACTTGGCATATTGGTTTGCCTACTCCAGAAAATACTCCGGGAAATATTAACATTCCAGTAATATTATGGTTAAGAAATTTAGCGATCGCCTACAATATGGTTGAATACGGTAAAATGCGTTATAACTTATTAGGTAATGGTAGTCACTGGTTTCCTGGTGCAAATGCTGAACAAGTAGAAAAATATGATTTGAGTAAATGTCTTGCTCAAAGTCCCCATGCTGATAAAATTGCAGATATTCTCCAAGATGCTCATAAATTACTAGGAGGAATACCAGTACAACGTTTATCTCAAAGTTAATTTATTGATTACTTTAATTGGTTTAATAAGGTAAAAATTTAGGATATTTGAGGCAAAAGTATAACTGATAATATAGGCACTGAAATATCTAACTTGTGAAAAATTATATAAATTTCTGTTTAGAGCTAGATTTAAAATAATCAAGGGTAAGAAGTTTGATTTTCATACTATCAGCAAGTAAAAAAAAATATTGGTAAAAATTTATTAGTAAAAAAAGTTTTTTCTGTATAAAAATTTCTTTCTACTTTTTTTGGTAGTAAAATTAAACATCCCTATATAATTAAAAGTATTTATACTAAAAAATAAAGATATTTATACTAGAATAAAGAGCAAATAAATTAAGATATTTGGTGTAAAGTATGAAGCAGAAAATGAGCTTATATCCAACTATGTAGAAAAGAATTTATTAGAATTAGATAATTGTGTTTAATCAGTTATGTATGGCACGATTTGAAAATAAATGTTATGAAACTTTACTGAGTTACTGCTGATGCAAATTTACTTTTAAAAAGTCACAAATAGTTTCAAATTTATGCGAAATAATTCCCTAAAATTACTGTTACTGTAGCGTCAAATTTATGAGTCTAAAAAATATTACTTTTAACTAACTTTTTTACACATGACTGCCGTGAAACAGTATAATTTAATATCAATTACTATAAACTTTCTACTCTACCTGCGATCAAAACTATTTATTGGAGTAAATACTTGGTATTTAGTAATTTATGTTATAGATAAAAGTAATTTTTTTCAGCCTCCAATGCAAGAATTTTGAGGATGACTACTGCTACTATATAGTATTATTTATTATCTCTCCTTCTTATTCTTATTGTAAATCAAATTTCATAGCTTCAAAAAAATCTATGTCGTATGAACATATTTTCAACAGTAAAGTAAAATGTTCTGAAGAACTAACTCCCAACGAAGCCATTTTTGCTATTGGTTTAATGGTTATGGCTGTTGATGGTGATATTGATATGAATGAAGTAGAAATTATCGAGGGTTTTTTACTGAGAAAAGGATTTAATGCTAAAGAAGTAGATGCAGCTAGAGAAAAGGTTTTAAGAATTATTCGTCAAGAAAAAAATGAAGCATTATTTTGTGCAGCTAAACAGGTGCTTCAAGATGAACAGGAAATCGAAAGTGCCTTTGATTTAGCTGTTAAAGTAGCAATAGCAGATGATAAAGTAACAGAAGAAGAAGATAGTTTTGTGATGGGATTGGCTCAAACTCTAAAAATTAGTCAAGAAAAGGTGGATAAAATATTTGCAGATGCGACAAAGTATTATCATAATTCTGGAAGATTAATTGAAAAAATTGACGAAGTTTTATCAAAGTTACCTATCGGTTCTAAATATGAAGGGTATATTGATACTACCACAGGCTTAAGGTCATTAAATATTAAAATTCGGACTCCAAAAGATGAATTAGTAATACTTAATATTGATGAAACTGGAGATGAGAATCAAATAGAAATGGAATTGGAGGCAGCACCACCATGGATGTTCTAAAAGTCAGGCAGAATAATTTTGAAACAGTTAACAGTTATTGAATTTATAGTACTGGGAGGTTCAAAGCAGCTAAAATATGTAATATATTTTAAAAATATCGTGTGAAATTGAAGACAAGTTTCATAAAAATATTTCTACTTGTTGATAATAGCGAGTAAGAGTGCAAAAAAATTAATAGTTTTTTATGTAATTTTACTACAGCTATCTTTATTTGTATTTTTTCTTAAATAACAGGTTTGAAATATTTCACAATTAACTGATGACTTATCAAGAATGAAAGAGGAAATGGCATGGTTAATTAAGTAATAATTTTGATATTTTACTATTCATGGAATCTACAAAGATAGTTTTTTTATAGATATTTGAAACAAAACTATTACAGATTTAGCAAAATCACGTTTTGCAGTATTTTACTTATGAAAGTAGAAGACAGCAATTACTAAAAATAATTATAAATTTATTTGATTAAATAAATTTGGGATTAATTTTTATATTTTCAACTTTAGACTTAATTCATAACAGGATTTTCTCTATCTAAACTACTGTTTTTTTGTAACTAATAATGAATCTTAATCGCCGTAATTTTTTGATATCACTAAGTGCAACTTTAGGGGTTATGACTCTACATGGTTGTCAAATATCGGAAGATAATTCTTCTTCTTCAGTAACTCCATCTAGTTCACCAAATGATACTAAGCTAGCTGAAAGTTCGGGGGGGTTTCAACTAACACCTTTGCCTTATGAATATGACGCATTGGAACCTTATATTGATCGAGAAACTATGCAGTTTCACTATGGTAAACATTATGCTGGTTATATTAAAAACTTGAATGGGGCGATCGCTAAGTATCCTGAATTTAAAGACAAGAGTGCTGAGGATTTATTGGGTAGTTTGAATGGTTTACCGGAGGATATTCGTACTGCTGTTAGAAATAATGGTGGTGGTTATGTTAACCACAAAATGTTTTGGGAAATTATGAGTCCTAATGGTGGGGGTAAACCTAAAGGGAAAATAGCTGCTGCTATTGATGAAAGTTTTGGTAATTTTGATAGTTTTAAGGAAAAGTTTAATGCTGCTGGTGGTGGTCGTTTTGGTAGTGGTTGGGTATGGTTGGTTTTGGGTAAGGATGGAAAGTTAAAGGTTATTAGCACTGCTAATCAAGATAGTCCTTTTTTGACTGGGGATTATCCGATTATGGGTAATGATGTTTGGGAACATGCTTATTATTTGAATTATCAAAATCGTCGGGGTGATTATTTGAATGCTTGGTGGAATGTGGTTAATTGGTCGGAGGTTAATCGCAGGTATGAGAAGGGGTTAACAGTTATTGGTTAACAGTTAGCAGTTTTTAGTTAACAGTTTTTAGTTGATAGTTATCAGTTGAATTGGTTTGAGTTTTTTAGTTAGCTAAGTTGAATAAAAAGTCATGTATACGGGCGAACAACACCATACAGTTTTTATGATATCAGAATTTATGTGAGGATGCAACCGAAAATCCCTCGACGCGCCGAATTTTTCTGGAGCTTCAGAGAATGAAAATGTTGGTGGTTTTCCACTGAGTGAGGAGGTATGGATGGAAAGATTTGATGAGGGAAAAACAAGCATATATGTTTATGAGAGTTTCACAGAATGAAAATCTTTCTGCTATTGCTCCTGGGGAAAATTCCTGAATATTCGATTATCTCTTAGCAAGGAAATTGAGTTGAATAAAAAATCATGCGTATAGGCGAACAACTCCAGATAGTTTTTATAGTATCAGAATTTTTGTGAGGATGCAACCGAAAATCCTTCGACGCGCCGAATTTTTCTGGAGCTTCAGAGAATGAAAATATTGGTGGTTTTCCACTGAGGAGGTATGGATGGAAAGATTTGATGAGGGAAAAAAATTTGGCGGTTATCTAGATTTTTGATAGGTGGGAAAATTAGTTAATTTTGGAGAATTGAAATTTTTGGCGACGAGCAGCAATATTTTTCCGCAGTATTTGGCGCGAACCTTCAGAAAAACAGGGGTATATGTTTATGGAAGCTTCATAGAATGAAAATCTTTCTGATTCTCTGATGCCTGATAATCTTTTATTGCTGCTTCTTGTGAGGTCGTCGGCGGTTACTCATCCACAGGCATTGACGGTTAAGCCAACCGCATCTTATCAGTCTATACTTACATTTAAGTCTTTGTCAATAAACATAACTAAAAAAGTCCTCAAACCCTTACTGCGCCGTTC
>NZ_JAAHGT010000206.1 GCF_010672385.1 Okeania sp. SIO2F4 | reverse complement strand
TAACTCTCCAAAGTGGAATTAACAAATTATCTTCAGAGGTTCAATCTGAATTTCTGCAAATTTGGAATGCTTCAGAGGAATAAAAATATTGCTACTTCAGCCAAACAGATATCTTAGTTATTTCCGCTGAAATTTCTCTAAAAGTTCCCGAACATTTTCAAAGGAATAAAAATATTGCCAGTTAAGCCAAACAGATATCTTAGTTATTTCCGCTGAAATTTCTCTAAAAGTTCCCGAACATTTTCATCCGCATATCCAATTTCTAGTTGAGATTTTCCTTCTAGAATTTTCTGAATTTCTTGTAGTCTTGCAATTACCTTTTCGGTACTTCTAAAATCTTCCAGACTGTATAACTTATTTTCAATTAATTTTATAGGAGAGTTAATCTCATTATTCCTATCTGTAAACTTGTGACTCCTCATAAGTTTAATATTTTCCATTGTCTGAAAGCCCTTAATTTCCTGGCAAATATGCTCGACAAATTGATGAAGTACGCATTCCCGAATAGTATGCTGTAAGTTCCAATTAGCTCCTTCTTTCTCAATCATATATCGGTCATTTAATGATTGTAAAGCATTCAAAATATCGTCTATTTGTCGAGGAGGTGAGATGAATTTTTCTTTCAAATTTTCGATAGATAAACGAGATTCCAGAGCTAGCCAATAGACAATTTCTTGTTCTAAAGATGTCATGCGTTTAAACTGTTCTTTTATTATCGCTCCAAACCCCCTAACCACATATGATAATGTTTGATTCAAAATTTCACTCACATCTCCTCCATAAAGTTGTTGAATAGTAGTTGAAATTAATTTCAAACCAAGAGGATTACCTTCATAAAGTTTTATCAAACGGTTCCACATATCTTCTCCAGATAATTTCTTAGCTTCGAGAATTTTTATTGCTTCCTCTTTTTTGAGTCCTTCTAATTTTAAGAAACGAACAGGCTGTATTTTTTCATCTTCTATTTCTTCTTGTGCTAAAAGAGCAATTTCTCTAGGTTTTTCTCTACTTGTAATTAATATGCAGCTTTGATGTTTTTCCTCTCCTAAACGTTTTAAAAGTCTGCCATATCCTTTATCTTTACCTTCATAATATCCAACAAAGTCATTAACCTTTAAAATTGTCTCTAGATTATCCAAAATAATCAAACAACGACGCTTTCTCAAATACTGTATTAACCTCGAAATCATCTCATTTTCTATTTTTTTTCGTTCTAACTCAGTAGTAGGTTCATTTTCTACTTTTAACTGAGTAGTAGATTGACCAGACAAAATATCAATTAAATCCCCTACAATCTTAATAAAATCTGGTGCGTTACGGAGCGATCGCCAGATTACATAATCAAAATTACCTTTAATTCTTTCAATTAATTCAACTGATAAAGCAGTTTTACCAATACCACCTTTTCCCAAAATTGCCAGAAGTTGACACTTACCTTTAATTATCCATGTTTCAATTTTAGTAACTTGTTCTTCTCGTCCATAAAAATTAGTTGGCTGTGGCGCATCTTCCAAATGATAATGCTTACCTTCAGTTTGAAACTCCTGCTTGACTTCGATCTGAGATTGATATTTTGACTCAAGTTGATATTTCAGCTCCATCAACTTTCCCGGACCGCTACTAGTAATACCAAATTTTTTGTAAGCTTTTCCTAGTCTTTTTTGGATAGCGACCTCAGAAATATCTTCTCTCTCAGCTATTTCTTTAATTGACAGACCCTCAAGAGCAACGATCAATGTTCTGAGTTCTTCATCAGACAGCTTAACCTTAGTAGCTTCCGTTGTTAATTGCTTCAAAAAGTCTTGGGGTAATTGAGACATCAATATAGTTTCCTTCCAATATACTTAGCTTCTTTCGAGTATACATATTGCACTGGAATATGAACTGAATTTGACCTAGAAATTTCTACAATCTATAATAGTGCGTAGCGCTAGGGAATAGGGAATAGGGAATAGTAGACTGTAAAAGGGTTTCATGATTTATAAATGTCCTAAGCTTAATGCGTAACGCTATAAGTAGTCGTGCAAAATAAATTTCCTAGTTGAGAGAGGGAACACTTAACTGGGAACAGGGAACAGGAAGAAAGAATTGATAATTTATTGATAAGATTGCAGATATTTAATAGTAATGTGTAATTAATTTTGCTTATTGATTTATACAATTAATTTTGCATAAGCACTTAAAATACCGGATACAGGATTTGAAATTCCGTAGGCAAACCATACAGCAGTTTTCATTTCAGTAGACTACATTAGGGGCGAATAGCCATTTTGCTCCGCAACACTAAACACCCTTACAGACTAAAATCTAACCCCCCGACTACCTATCCCCCTTATACCGTTTCACTAATGTCAGAATTCAGAAGTTAGATTTGATAGGCTAAAAACTTTGACAATACAATAATTTCAGGCAATTATTTGACATTTAAAGTTTGAAACTATTTGTGACATCTTTAAAGTAAAAAAGTAAATTGGTATTACCTCCCTTTGAAAGCTATGCTTTATAAACATCTTTCTTAACATAAAACTTGACAAGTTCAGTCAGTTATGCGTAAGTCTTGAATCAGCTTTTTTCTCAGAAATAGTGTATTGAATTAGACATAAAGAAGTGAGAAATGTAGACAAGATTCTTACTCCCCCCTCCTCCCCCTCTTCCCCCTCTCCCCACCCTCCGACATCCTTATCAGGGATAGCTTTTCAAGGGGGGAGGAGGGAAGGGTGAGTTTCCCCCTCTCCTTGTAGGAGAGGGGTCGGGGGAGAGGTCTTAATTTATGAAACTTACCCAGAAAATAAAACTAGACGCCCTACTACTCAGTTCAGGAAATAACTCATAAGGCTAACCATATATATGATGTTATACATATAAACAATAAGTATACTATGTATATAGGATTTCGTAGTTTTAGCTGTGGACACTAATCATAAATATATAAAACTGAAATACAGCTATAAAGCTTATTGAATAAAAGTTTCAGCCTTAAATAAAAAAAGATCATACAGGGTATTGACATCAATATACTTTAAGTATAGTATAGATACTATTAACTAAGAAGTTAAATTAATAATGACTAAGTTGATACATACAACCGTGTTAGGACGAATGATGAACATCGATCTAGATGACGAAGAAGATGACCCTATTATTGAACCAAAATAGTTGAGAAAATTTAGTTTTCTACTTCTGGTAAATAAACAGGAGAGCGATCGCGAGCGCTCAACAACAGGGTTATATTAAATCTGGTAGTGTCGGTATAAATAAAGCATAGAAACCGGATTTTTATGAAATGCCTTACCTTAGCGGATAATTAATAATTAAATAATTAAATAATTAAACAGTTTAGGTTAAAAGCCTCCCCTTTCAAGGGGAAAAAGCGCTCGGAAAGCGGAGCATTCCGAAGGATGGGATGGCGCACTTCGGAGCGGCTCTGCAAGAGGGGGTTTCCTCGCTAGCCTCCAATCTCCCCTTGAGAATAAATTTTTTCCTTATTGGTCAATCCTCTCCTTAAAAGGGAGAGGTAATTATCCATTATCCATTAATGAATAACATCTGTCTCCCATAAACCCGGTTTCTTATAACACTCCGAAGCAAGCAGATTTGATATTAATACTTACATTTGATGTAAGTCATACAAACTTAACTATTACGCAGAAATTTTTCACTAGGACTGGCGCAGAAACCGAGTCGATCGACGAAATTTTTGAGGTTTGAAAAACAATAATCAGAGTAATAAACCCGGTTTCTTGTTTCGGTGCATAAGTCCTGGTGAATAAAAATTCTCAACCTATACGTTTAAACACAACAATCGGAGAGCAAAATCAAGATGTTTAACTTTAATTTGACTGCTCCTTTAACTACTATAGCAATAACTTTTGAAGATCCTGATAATGATGAAGATGGCAAAGTGATCGGACCCAAGAAAACAGGACTTACGCAAAAGTGCTAATTGTACTGAGAATATCTGAAATAATCACCAAATAATACACCATATATAGCGGTACTGCGTCAGTCCTGTTAAATAGAAAGATGTTTTTTCTATTCCTAGAAAATAATATTAAGCACTCTAGCTATCTTAATCTTTGCTTGTGCATTCACTCTCTAAGAAGTAACAAAAAACAAAAAATACTCAATATTATCGGAGGACAAAATCAAGATGTTTAAGTTTAATTTGACTCCTCGTTTAATGCTATTACTTTCCTTGCTACTACTTCAATTCCCTTAATTTATTTACCTGCTCATGCCAGAGTTTGGCGTTTAAAAGTTTGCAATAAATCCTATGATACCAATTCCCATGCATTAATGCTATACCTGAGTAACACTTCAGTTATTAAGTAGTTAACACAGGCAAAATAACTTCTTCCTTAATTATTAGCCAGTTGAGGATAAACATTATGAAGACAACTTCCAAAATAACCCTATTCCTTAGTCTTTGTATATTAGGTTGTAGCCTTTCTTCCTGTCAAGCAGCTTCTTTTCTTTTGGAGTATCCTTTGGAAAAAATTCTTGATTGCATATTCTTTGAGGAATGTCCGCAACCAAGAAATCTTGAACCTAGAAGTCACATCATTCACCGACCTCCAGCAGAACAAGCGGTTAGAGATTATTATGGCAATATCAACAACAACAACTACCAAACAGCTTGGAACTATTTATCTCCCCAGTTACGACAAAATAGGAAATTCCATCCCCAAGGATACACTTCTTATACCAATTGGTGGAATAAAGTCAGAAGGGTAGACGTGTTAGGTATCTATAGGGTATCAGCCAACCCTTATTATTCCACAGTAGACACAAGATTGCAATACTTGATGTCCTCCAACAGAGAAATAGAGCAAACTCTTCGCTTTTTCTTTGTTTGGGATTCAAATACTAATTGCTGGTTGATTAATCATGTTGAGCGTTTGTAACCAAACCCAAGTCCGCAGCGACTGTAACGGAGTGGAAGGAAGCAATCTCAGAGGTGCGCGGAGATTAATACTGGGCAAACTCTTTGGTAGCAATGACAACTGTATCAACCAGATTATACTTCCGTGAAACGGTATCACTTCACCGAGTCATCAAAATTAATTCTTGACATTAAGGAAAAAAACATGAATAACTCTAACAGAGAATTTCAGCAAATCTCCAACAATACTGACAACAACATCAACCTGACCGTAGATCCTGAAACTCAACTCGTCACAGTAGAAGATGTTTCACCAAGCATTTCCGTACTCTGGGATAGAGCAGTACAACAAGCAGTTATCAACACCGCCCCCGGTCCGACTGTTGCCTCCCGTGCTTACGGTATTCTACACACAGCTACTTATGATGCTTGGAGTGCTTACGACCCATTAGCTACATCAACTCAGCTAGGAGACAACCTCCAACGTCCCCAGTCAGAAAACACCGATGCTAACAAAACCGAAGCTATGAGTTTTGCTGCTTATCGGGTACTCTCTGAACTCTTTCCCACGGAAGTAGAAATTTTCAATGACGTAATGGCAGAATTGAGTTTTTACCCCGACAATACCACCACAGATACTACTACTGCTGCTGGTATCGGTAACGTCTCCGCTGAAGCACTATTAACATTCCGTCGTAATGACGGTTCCAACCAACTAGGAAATGACCCCAATGGAGATGGTACTCCTTATTCTGACATTAGTGGTTATCAACCCATTAATTCCCCTGGAGAAACTACCAACATTGAGTCTTGGACTCCCGAACGAGTACCTATTGATGCTTTACCCGGTCAAGAACAAAGAATACAAACATTCTTAACACCTCAGTGGGGAAACGTCACACCCTTTAGTCTTACTTCTCTGGAAGAAATACGACCAGAAGCACCAGAACCATTTTTACTTGTTCCTGGAGAAGTAGACTTAGAAGCACACACAATTACTTTAGCAGACCAGTCTGTCGTAGGTATTACTCCAGACATTGTGGGTACTATTATTAATCCTGAATTTATCGCACAAACACAAAGAATCGTTGATATCAGTGCTAACCTCACAGACGAACAAAAATTAATCGCTGAATTTTGGGAAGATGGAGGAGGTACATCTTTCCCTCCCGGAACTTGGATGACTTTCGGACAATTAGTCTCAGCTAGGGATAATCATACCTTAGACCAGGATGTGAAACTGTTCTTTAATTTGGGTAATGCAGTATTTGATGCTAGTATTGCTGCTTGGGATGCCAAAACTTTTTATGATTATGCTCGACCTGTACGCACAGTCCGGGAATTAGGAGAACTAGGTTTAATTGGAGAATTTAATCCAGAACTTGGTGGTTTTGCTATTGATGCTTGGGCAGGTCCGGGAGAAGGAACACAAACTATTTTGGCGACTGATTTTCTCACTTATCAAACTCCTGGTAGTGACCCCTCTCCTCCCTTTGCAGAATATGTATCTGGTCATAGTACCTTTAGTGCAGCAGGTGCGGAAATTTTGGAAAGATTTACTGGTAGTGATGATTTTGGTGCTTCTGTAAGTTTTGGAGCAGGAGAGTCTCGTTTTGAACCAGAGGTGACACCAGATGAACCTCTAGTTTTAGAGTGGGAAACTTTTAGCGAAGCTGCGGACGAAGCTGGTATTTCTCGTCTTTACGGTGGCATTCATTTTGATGATGGGGATATAAATGGTCGAGAGTTAGGAAGAGAAGTTGGGGAAAGTGTGTGGTCAGCTACTGAGTCCCTTATTTCTCCTAATGTGACTCTCGGTACAGATGAGAGTGATGAATTAATTGGAACTCCTGGCAATAATTTCATATCCGGTCATCGTCAAGACGATCTAATTCCTGGTGGAGACGGTAACGACTTGCTTTATGGAGGTAAAGGTAACGATACAGTTGATGGCGGTCCAGGTATCGATCTGATTGGTGGTCATCGGGGAGATGATGTTTTGATTGGAGGAACAGGTGGCGATCGCTTTGATTTTGCTGCTAATCATGGAAACGATATCATTGTTGATTTTGAGGATGGAATAGATGCAATAGGTTTAGGAGATGGTCTGAGTTTTGAGCAATTGACTATTTCTCAGATAGGTAATGACACTCGCATTAGTGTTGACGAATTTTCAATTACTTTGCAGGGAATTTCTGAAAGTGTCATTAGTGTTGATAATTTTATTCAGCTTGTTTGAACTCAGTTATCAGTTATCAGTTTGCTACGCAGGTGAAAAGCTTCCCTGGTCGGAACTGCGTTTCCAGTCATTACCAAATCTCTTCTAATTCTCTTCTCTCTGCACCTCCTGACTTCTGAGATTTGACTTTTCACTTTCTTTTGCCTCTTCTTAAAATTAGAGAATTAATAATAATAACAAATTCCGTTTATTCCTTTTTCAAAGAAGAGGCTATAACTTCTCATTGTCAATTATTAATTATTAATCATGTTAGACACAACACCGGTTGCTAATCACTTAGGTTTCTTCGCATTAATCTCCTACATCATCACTTTACTACCAACAACTTTGAGAGTTGTTTTCCCCAGAACTAAAAAAACTGAAATTCCGAAATTGTTACTGAAGTATCGCCGTCAAATTGGTGTAGTTGCATTTTTATTTGCTCTTGGTCATGGAATTTTATTAGTTCGTAAAAGAAACTTTGATTTTTTCGCTCTTCAAACTTATTGGATATATGTACAAGGAGTTGTAACTTTCATAATTTTCACCCTACTAACAATTACTTCTAATGATTGGAGCGTGAAAAAGTTGAAGAGAAATTGGAAGAAATTACATGAACTAACTTATCTAGCAATGTTTCTCTTAGTCTGGCACGTCATCGACAAAATGTGGGGTCATTGGAGTTATGTTACTCCATTTGGAATTTTGGGAATTACCACCATAACAATTTTATTTATTGTCAGAAGATTGAGAGAACGCAGAAACAAAGTGTCAAAACTCAAGAGTATTAAGCAATTAACAATTAATAATTAAGCACCATTACAAAGTCATCAAAATAATTAGGTTTCAAACCCCGCATTTTAAGGTAAAATATTTTTTGAGGCTTGCTCAAATCCCCATTACAAAAATAACTTATATTATGTCCGCTTGAATAGTTATAATTAAAGTTTGTAGTAGGGCTTGAGCAAAAAGTATGTATCGGGCTGAGAGCTTTACTACAAACAAAAACTTTTTTTATCACTGATTATCCGGACATGATATTATGACTTTTTATTTCGTTAATTACCTACCATGATTTGATGTTAAGTATAGAGTAGAAAAGATTTATTCTGACAAAGTGTTTAATTTATTTTTTCTATCTGCTTAACAATCATATCTCCTTAAAAGCAATAGGATTGATTTAAATGAAAAAAAACTTTTTTCTGGGAAACGGAAAACTTTAAACCGGAATTATGAATTATTGAAGTAGCAGTCAGCACTCAGCTAGCCTCTTTCAGAGGAGCTGCCTCTTACAGAGGAGCTTCGCTAACGCTAACAGCAGTCAGCTTATTCAACGTGTATAATGGGGGATTATTTCCCCCCACGCAAAGCGCACCACTAATTTTTTCGCTCCTCTTGTGGGGGACCGTTACCCTCGAATTGAAGAGCGCTCCAGCTAAATGCGCTCAAGCTGATAGCTAGTTAATTATTTTTCATATTTTTGAGAGGATAACTGAACAATGGTAGAATTAAAATCTCTACTAAACCCACCTTTTTTCCGGAAATATTCTACAGTAATAGCATTAACTATTTTCACAGGAATTGGAAGTTTTGGGTTATGGCATTCGCACATTAATTCAACCAACAATTCTCTTCAGAAAACACAAGCACAAACCAGTTCTGAGAAAACTATTGCCCAAAATCTGGGATGGGTTTATACAGTTGCTATCACCCCTGATGGTCAAACTTTAGCTAGTGGTAGTTATGGTGGTGTCATCAAAATTTGGGATTTCAACAATAATAAGTTACTTCATACCATCAATGCTCATGCTGATGCGATTGAATCTATTGCTATTAGTCCAGACGGCCAAATTCTTGCTAGTGGTAGTTGGGATAACCACATTAAACTTTGGGAGCTAACTAATGGTACTCTCATCCGAACTCTTGGGAGTCATATTGATGATGTAAAAGCTATAGCTATTAATGCTGATGGTCAGACTCTTGCTAGTGGTAGTTATGATGGGATGATTAAGCTATGGAATCTCAAAACTGGTTCTATTGACGATAGCTTTCAACATTCAGCTCCTATAACTTCTCTAGCTTTTAGTCCAGATAGAAAAATTCTTGCTAGTGGGGGTAAAAAAGGTAAAATCAAAACCTGGCAGTTAAATACAGGTAAACAACTCCATTCATTAGCAGCACATCAAAATACAGTTTGGGCGATCGCTTTTAGTCCTGATGGTAAATTTTTGGCAAGTGGTAGTCAAGACCGAACTATTAAGTTATGGCAAGTAGATACTGGTCAGCTACAAAGCATTTTAGAGGGTCATTCTCAGGCAGTTTTATCTGTTGCTTTTAGCTCTGATAGCAAAACTCTTGCTAGTGGTAGTTACGATAGAGATATTCATCTGTGGGGGATAGATACGGAAGAACTACTGGAAACCTTGACTGGTCATTTATCGGCAGTTTGGTCTTTACAGTTTAATCCTGATGGGAAAACTCTTGCTAGTAGTAGTGCTGATGGCACTATTAAATTGTGGTCTGTATCTAGTTCGAGTAGTAACGAGTTAGAGAATGCAACTCAACCATCTGTTTTGAAGAAAGAAGCAGAGATAGCTATTGTTTCAGAGATTACTGATATAGCTCAGTTAGAGAAGTTAAACCAAAAGCTGTATGACAAAATTGACCAAAGTTGGCAACAGACTCCTACTTGGTATGAAGATTTAGTCTTTCGGGTGAGAATAAATGAGGATGGAGCAATAGTTAGTATTGAACCTATAAATCAATCTGCTCAAGATTATGCAGGGCAAACACCTTTACCTCAGCTATTAAGTAATGCTAATTCTGAAACCATAACACAGAAACAATCTTTAGCACTATTCCGGGTGGTAATGACTCCAACAGGTGTACTTGAGGTTAGTCCTTGGCATGGTTGGTTGTAGTTTTAATTAGTTCAGAATCACAGTTTTTTTATTTCAAATAAACTATAAAGGAGTTATATATGGAAGTCGAAAATTGCCAAGTTCATCCTAGTATGTGGAGAAGTAATCGACTTTTATTTAAGCGTTGCTGAAACCTTGGGATGAATCTTTGCACAAAAGGTAAATTCCATCTTTTACTTCCTCTTTCTCTAAAGCTATAATTCCAGGAGGCAAAAGACCCAACGCCCCCCACACGGACCACACTAATTCCCATGCGCAAATATGCAACGCCTTTATTTATTATCTATAGCAATCAGGAATGAGATGTGAGAAAATAAAAAAGAAGTAAATCTAAACTAACAAACTAACATGGAAGAATTAGATGTCTTTATCAAGTCGAATCCTGACCCCAGAGAGTTAAAACGAGCCATGGCTGTTAGGATGGCATTAAGAGAGCATCCACTTTACAACAAGGACTACTTAGCAGATACACAAACGAAGTAATGCAAATTCATATTCGTAACATTCAAATTCAACACAATATGATAGAACGTTTGTTCAATATTGGCACTATTAAAATAGCCTGTGCTGTAATATTTTTGTTATATAGCAGTCGCCATTACTAGCGCGGACATTCTCGCTCCTCTCAAATTTAGTCCGTGCTGCTTTCTTTAACTTCTGACTTCTGACGCGCGTAACTTCTAACTTCAGCTATAAGTCTCGAGCAAGGTTAGTAGGTGGCATAACACCACCAAAAACTAACTAACCAATTACCAAACACATATCTGGGCGCAGATACACTTTACATCCTCCCGTAGCTGCTCTACGAGACAGCCGTGGATTCCTAACCATCGCGCTCTTAAGGCTTTCTGCTGCCTCTTTACAGAGGAGCTGCGCTTTTCATGTCGCGTTTCATGTCGGCGACAGCCGAAAAGCGAAACAATCCACCAGCCTCAGAGTTCGAGCCTCTTTCCGGTCTAAAAGCGCGCTCCTAAAGACTTGCCAGCGCAGTTTTGGGGATCTCCCCCATGAGCAACTGGCGCTGATACTGCTAGCCCAGCAGCCTTAATTTAACTGCCATAGCACACTATTGGTAAAACCGCATGGATTGATTGCTTTTTCCATGCGACGCTCCCGTGACCGGAGAGCGCAGGTCTTCAACCAACCTTTAGATAAAACAAGAAAACTATACCATCAGGGATAAAAGCTCAACTGGGGCAACCCCAGAGTTTCTTCCCAACCCATCATCAAGTTCATACACTGAACTCCTTGTCCAGCTTGACCTTTGATCAGATTATCAATAACTGACATGATAATAACTCTATCCGTACGGTGATCGACTTCAATGCCAAGATAACAGAGATTAGTGCCACAAACCCATTTAGTTTGAGGATAAGTGCCACTGGGTAACACCTTCACCCAAGGGCAATTACGATAAAAAGCATTGTAAATAGTCAACAAGTCTTCTCGTACCAACCCAGGATCTCGGAGGGTACCATAAACTGTAGCTAATATTCCCCGTACCATTGGCATGAGATGGGGAGTAAATTGCACTTTCACATCATAACCTGCTAAGTTACTACAAATTTGTTCAATTTCTGGGGTATGTCGGTGACTAGCTACTCCGTAAGCACCAATAGAATTATCAGCTTCAGCTAGTAACAGATTAATAGCTGCTTTTCGTCCACCTCCGGATGTGCCTGACTTGGCATCAATAATTGCAGTTTCCGGTACTATCAAACCCTGTTTAAATAGTGGGGCAAGTGCTAAGAGACTAGCTGTAACATAGCAACCAGGACAACCGATAAGTTTAGCATTAGCTATGCGATCGCGATACAATTCTGGTAAACCATAAACAGCAGTAGCAGCTATATTTTTGTCTGTGCGTTCCCCACCATACCAAGATTGATAAGTCTCAAGATCGGCAAACCGATAGTCAGCAGATAGGTCTAATACTTTACATCCTTTTTCTAATAAAGTAGGTGCCATTTTCCAGGCTAAACCATTGGGTAGGGAGAGGAAGACTACTTGACATTTACTGGAAATTTTGTCCAACTCAATTGGCTCTA
>NZ_JAAHGT010000205.1 GCF_010672385.1 Okeania sp. SIO2F4 | reverse complement strand
CGCGGTGTCGGGGTGATTCGCGGTGTCGGGGTGATTCGCGGTGTCGGGGTGATTCGCGGTGTCGGGGTGATTCGCGGTGTCGGGGTGATTCGCGGTGTCGGGGTGATTCGCGGTGTAGGAGTGATTCGCGGTGTCGGGGTGATTCGCGAATCACCCCTACTTGTATGTAACGCTATATCCTATTACCGAAAAATTGGCGTTGCATATTTGTGGGATCATATAGAATCCGGTTGAACAGTCGTCCGCAGCGACGAAGCGGAAGCAATCTCCGCGCATCTCTGAGATTGCTTCTTTCCACTCCGTTCCAGTCGCTGCGGACTTGAGTACAGTAGTTATCCGGATTTGATCTGAATTGTAGTTTTGGAGAAAGAGGAAGTAAAATATGGGATTTACCTATTCCCAAAAGTTTCATCCCTTAATTCAGCAACGCCGAAAAATTAAGGTATAGAGAAAAAAGAAAAAAAATTCCTTGAGCGCCAATCCTTCTATTACAGAAGAGCGAATTATTAATTATTCAACTAAATCTTTATTTTTAATCTGAAAGTTAATTTGTATTCCTGGACTTAACTCACCTAAATAAGTTAATAACCCATAGATAAAAATCACACATCCCATCATTTCCATTACTTCTTCTATTGTAGCTAACATTGCATAAACTAAATTTTGCTGACCATC
Source organism: Okeania sp. SIO2F4 (assembly GCF_010672385.1). Classification (GTDB taxonomy): domain Bacteria; phylum Cyanobacteriota; class Cyanobacteriia; order Cyanobacteriales; family Microcoleaceae; genus Trichodesmium. The sequence goes on along the minus strand of NZ_JAAHGT010000205.1, from coordinate 11,397 downwards.
AATTCCATCATAGTAACTTCCAACCATTTCCATACCCAATGCACCACCAATATATAAACTAATAGCAATTATAAAATATCGTTTTAACTGCTTTGGTAAATACAACATAAATTTCCAATATTTCCAGATAAAAATAGCAACTAAAATTGTTCCGGGAATTACCCAGACAGAATGCCAGAAACTCGGAAGATTTAAAGCATCTGCTAAATCATCAATAATCAAAATTTCATGGATACTAGCTATTTCATCAATTGCTAATACAAAAAAGATAATTGAGAGAGTTCGCCACTGTCGCCACCAACGGTCAGACTCTGATTTTTTGATAGAAAAAATGCCACGAATAATTAATCCACAAGATACTAACATTAAACCTGAATACCAAGTGGGAATATTCATTTCTCGGTCAAGGTTAAATATTCTTGTCCAGGGTTCGCGGTAATCAAAAACGTATTTACCTATCTGAATAGCGATGCTGCATATAGTTAAGAATATTATGCCCAAGGTTAAGTATTTAGCAACATGAAAAGGAGAAATTGTAATTTTAAACTTCATTGAATCAAACCTGAATTAGGAAAAAGTAATAAGGAAGAAAAAAAGATAAGAGTTAATTAATGGATAATGGATAATGGATAATTACCTCTGGTTAAAACCGTAAGGGAATTGAATATAAGGAAATATCCTACTCTTCCCTGGTTATTTATAACTATTTAACCAGATAATTAGGTAGATATAGCAATCAGGAATCAGATGTGAGAATTGAGGTATTCCTTAAAAGTATAGAATATACCTCTGGCAAAAGTTTTAATTAAATCAATTCAATATATACAATAAACAATTTCATCTCCCTCCATACCTAATTCCCTATTCTCTATTCCCTGACTTCTGCAAGAAGTCTAATATAGAAGTTATCATATTCATATATATTAATTTTTTCTTCTTATCTTTTCCCTATTCCCTCCATACCTATTACCTGTTTCGTGAATGTAGCAATATTTTATGAAATTGGTATAACAAAATATAAATCAGCAAAAACTATTGAGATTGCTTTGCGTTCTGGAATGCTCCGCAAACCTTCCACTCCCTTCCAGTCACAATGACATAGTGAAATTTAATTACGCCAAGGTATTTATAATATCAAACTTTAATACCATGTCCGGATAAGAGCGTGATAAAAACACTTAAGTAGGTAGGCAAAAAAAGTTATAAAATGCCATAGACTGGCATCTGAGGAAAACCTAGACTTTATAGTACAGAATGTTTTCTATTTAATTATGGCTAGCTACTTATTTTTCCTGACTCCTGAGGACTGACTCCTGTCTCCTGATGACTCCTTAATTATTTATAACTGTTCATCCGGACATGATATAAATCATCAATTCAATCTAATTTTAGATAGCAAAGAAGCGCATAAATAAATACAACAACTCCTAACATCTCAAAAAATTCTTCAATTGTTACCAATATTTCATAAACAAACATCTCACTATCATATAAATAAGAGTAATATCCATTAATCATTTCCATGCCAATTGCACCTCCAACATAAAATATTGCAGATAGAAAAAATAGATATTTGATTTTTGGAGGTAAAGCCTGAACAAATTTCCAATAAATCAATGCCACAGCAATAACTAATATTAATCCTGGAATTACCCAAGTGTAATAAAATATTCCTGTGGCATTCAGCAGTTTTCTTAGAGGATGAATTAGTTGTTCGTGCAAGCTAATTGTTTCATCAAGTGCCAGGTAGAAAAATATGACAGACAAGCCTATCCACTTGCGAGTATATTTATCTTTGTTTTGCAATTTTTTACGGGAAATTAACCCCAGAATAACTGAGCAAGAAAGTAAACTAAAAGAAGAAAATAATGAAGGAATAGTATATTCTCCATCTACGTTTAGTTTATCAATTAGTTCTTGAGAATCATGCTGGATATAATATTCAAAAAACTGTCCTATAATACTTGTTATACTCAAGCCAATAATAATAAATATTAAGAATCTAATAACCTGTTTTGGAGATAAATTAATCATCTGAAATAACAAAAAATAAGGTGTTATACCGTTTCCGCATAGGTTTGTAGTAGGGCTTCAGCCCTATCTATGACTTAGGGCTGAAGCCCTACTACGAACTTTAATTATAACTATTAAACCAGAAATGATATTAGATGAGAAGTATTCAGCTAAATACTTACGTCAAAATTCAAAAGCTAAAAGTGGGATTTGATAGATTGAAAATTCTGACATGAACAAAATTAACGACAATTATACAATTTATAACGATAACCATTAACTTTAGGTTGGGAACCAGAATATTTTCGGCAATTAAAAGTTTCTAAATCACTTTTTTCTACTTTTAAATTAACTCCCCATAAATCAACTGGTCGTGATGTTTTAGAGAGAAATTTAGCCAAAGTTGAATCTGGAGTTAATTTTTGATTTTGTTGTCTTTTAACTAATAAAAATTGAGGTTGAAAAAAATCGGCGTTCTTAGTTTTATCTTCTTGGCGTTTAAACTCCAGACCAAGTGCAATTAAAGCACGAATTTCTGCATGGGTTTTATAAGTTGTCGCAACTAAAGGCGAGTATTTAGATTGTGTTTTAATCACCTCAACCAGAAGGTCTGCACGTCGCGATCTTTGATACCCATAGTTGTTAACTACCGTTAAGCTACCGCATAAACCCATTAACAAAACTACAATCACAACTCTTTTGTTAATCTGTTTGAAATTGGCAGAAATTATACTTGTTGTACTTGTGGCAAAAGTAAAAATTAAATCTTTTTTTGTTGCTCCTCCATCTTTTATTTTCCCTATCTCTTTTTCAGAAAAAATATTTTCCACCTCTGTCTGGTTTGCCAAATTATTCCAACATTTCGCCAATATTGCAGCTAATAAAATAATGACAACAGGAAAATAAACAAACTGATAGCGAGCAGCAAGAGATAAATCTCTACCCATACCGTAAATGATAACCAAAAATAAAGCTATCGCTCCGACAAAAAAACTGATAAAAACCTGAAAAGACAAACGGTTTTCAATAGCATTCATCTGTGATCTCGCAGCTTGCCATAAATTAGGAGCAACCCAAACTAAGGCAATTAAAAGTATGACTCCAGATAAAATAGTCACAAATAAACTTGTTCCTTCAATAGGCAAAAGCCAGACCATTGTTAATATCCAAGCTAACAAACGAGGGATAGGATACCAAATTTGATCAAGATCGAAGCTAGTTGAAATCCACTCAGTAAGTTGATTATTGGCAACACCCATCACTACAGGTAACCAAACCAAACAACCAATAAACGTTCCCAGACCAACTAGATAAATTCGCCACCAATAACTTTGAAATCGGTTTTGTATATCTCTCAACCAAAAACCACCAATAACTAATCCTTCTATAGCTAACACCAAGATAAAAATATAATGAGTGGCAATTCCTAAACTATTGATAGTAACCCAAAGACATCCCAGCCAAATTGGAAATATCCTGCGTTTTTCGAGATAGGGTATTATTGCTATCAAACAAGTCACAGAAGCAATAATCCATAAAATAGTCAGGGTGTGATGTCGAGATTCTTGAGCCAGATAGATCCCATAAGGAGAAATAGCCATTAATGCGGCTGCTATATGACCTACTAATGGGGAAAACGCCAACCAACCCAAGCCAAAAATTGCCGGAATAGCAGCTACTCCGAAAATAGCACTGAGCGATCGCCCTACGGTGAGAGAAACTATTTCTCCATCAGTGCTGAATAAGTTAAACCACAAATGATTTATTACAAAATAGACTGGAGGATGAGTATCCTCACTCAGTAGCTGATGAATTACATCGGTGGGAGTAGAAGTTAATTCAAATTGCAAAGGTGAGAGCAATTGATTAAGGGTTATAACTCGATCTAACGGTAGGTCAAAAAAGCTATGCCCCAAGCTATAACCCAATGTAGCAATTTCAGTTGATGAGGCAGATTTATCAGCTAAATTTGTGCTGCGGAGTATAATCCCTATTATGAGCCAGCATAATAATATTATTATGTGAAACCATTGATTTTTAAGTAGCAGTTTAATGTTGTTTTTTTTCATCTATATCGGTTAAATCTTGTTAACAGTTAACTCGTCATAATTATTTAGGGTTTGCGTATGGAAAGTCTTTTTGATAGGGTAGGGAGTAGGGAATAGGGAGTAGGGAGTAGTTAAGAGTTAGGATTTACGGGAGTTGTAGAAGAGGTGGTCATTCATAATTGCTCCTTAGTTTTTCTGTCATAATTACCCCGTTTAGGCTCACTTTTTCCCCTCCATCAACCGAAAAGCTGGTACTTTTTCAGTACCTAAAATTCTTCAAACCTTTATTGAATAGTGCTTTGATATTTAATCAGCCAGCCCTATTTAGATATTACTAAGATATTTGATTCTATTTGTCAAAATTTCTAGCAATCATATTTCAGTTGTAAGATTTTAGTAGTAATTAGGAGTCAGGAATCAAGAGTCAGAATATAAAAGAATTTTGATCGATCTTAATTGTTCTTAAATATCTATCAAAATCATTCCTGATTGCTATATAGCGTTTCTCAGCCTTTGTGAGATACAGTTGTTTTCTTCTTTATCTACTGCTACGGAACAAGAATTACTACTCCCTACTCCCTACTCCCCACTCCCTTTCCCCAGTTAAGTGTTCCCAGTTAAGTCTCCCCTGTTCCCTATCTCCTTTTTATATTTCCTTTACAAACAGTCTCTTAATTCGGTATAAAAAAATGTTCCATAAAAAACCATTGCCAAATCTTTTTTTATCTCCCCATCTCCGGACCCTCCCCACACTCTTTATCTAATTAAACCAATACTACCGGATTTGATATGACTCCCTTTACTGATTTTTTCATGGTTATAAAGATATCTCATGGCCAAACATAGGACATTCCATCATAATTGAAACTTCCCAGGGGAGAATGCTTGTATAACCTTTGATGCACAAACAACCTATAATTTTGGTAATTTAGAATCAAATTGTTTTTTAGTCACTAATCAAATTAACATGAACTTACCTATAATTTTAGATATTATCATTGGTTTAATCTTTATTTACCTTAGTTTCAGTTTACTAGCCAGTCAAATTCAAGGAATTATAACAATAATTTTGCAATGGCGAGCTATTCACTTAAAAAAATCAATTGAAGAGTTAATTGCTGGCGGACTTCATATTAACAACTATAGTTCCCAATCAAATCCACAATTAGACAAAATACAAAAGCTAACCAATTCTTTATATCAAAATCAATTAATCAAAAATCTTAACTACAGTGGTGGCAAAGGTCCAATAGAGAGAGGATTTCGGAAAATTGTTGAAAGTATTGGTAGTTTAATTCAAATGAGAACTGGAATTGAAAATATTTTTGGTACAGAAAAAACTGCTCCTTCTCATATTCCATCAAATGCTTTTGCTGCTAGTTTGATTGATACTTTACAAATCCAAGAATCAATGAAAACAATTAGTGAGTATAAACTAGAAGATTTTCTGAATAAAACCTTGGTCAAAATCAAGAAAATTTTATATGAATTGAATCTAGAAGACTCTACCATAAAGCCCCTAATTAAAGATGAATATAAGACTTTATTGCAAGAATTTCAGCAAATTTCTCATAACTATAAAAATAATTTAGCAAGTTTAAATTTGACCTTAGATAGAGTATTAGATAGACTAAATTTATATACAAAAAACACTGTAAAATATTTGCCAGCAATAGCTCATTCTGAATTTAGTAAGAAAATGATTTTACTGAGGCGAGTATTAGTAAATCCCCAGGAAAAACAAGTCTTGATTGCTGATATGGAGCCAAGTTTTTCTAATCTATTAAAGTTCTGGAGGAAGCTGCTAGAAATGGGAGAATCTGCTTCTGCAGAGTTGGAAGGTAAAAAAGGAAGGATATATAAAAAAGTCAAGGAGATGGTTGATTTACTTCCTGAATCTTTGCAAAAAAGTTTATATATTTTAGCAAAACAAGCGACTACAAAAATTGGAGAAACAGGTGATGCTTTTCATCAATTTCAGAAAGAAATTGAGCAATGGTTTGATAATGGGATGGAAAGAGCTGCTGGTGTATACAAACGTAATGCTAAAGGTGTTGCTTTTTTGATTGGTTTTACTATTGCTATGGCTGCTAATGTTGATACATTTTATATAATGGATGATTTATCAAAAGATTCTTTGCTGCGAGCAACTATTAGTAGTTATTCTGAGGAGTTAGTCAATCAAGCTAATGATAATCTAAATGAGGAAGAATTAGAAAGGATTCAAGGTCAGGTAAATCAAGCTTTAAATCGGTTAGAACTTCCTATTGGTTGGGGTCAACAGAGAAACTCTAACACAAATGAAAATAAACTATCTATTTATTTAGCAGGATTGAAAAAATTATTCGGTTGGATAGTTAGTGGAATTGCAATATCTATGGGAGCTGATTTTTGGTTTAATTTATTGAAAAAGATTTTTGAGATGAAAAAATAGGTGTTATTTAAGCATTCAGCGCTCAGCTATTAGCTATCAGCTTAGGAGTCAGGAGTCAGAAGTCAGGAGTCAGAATGAATGGCTTCAATTAGCTTTCACCCTTGGTATAACTTCAATATTTAATCTCCCCTACTCCCGTACGGGCGATTCGCGAATCGCCCCTACTCCCTACTCCCTACTCCCTAATCCCTGACTAAAAAATAAAAATAACTTGTAAATGCCAACTTGTATCTTGACGAATAATTTCTATTTTGCTGATAAATTCCCGCAAGTAAAATCTGCGTTCTGATTCAGATAAATCCCACCAAAATTCGGGTATGGAAACTGCTTTGGCAGTCTCTAATAAATTGACTGGTGGTAGTTGATTAAGTTGCCTTTCCAATTGAGCAATTTCTGTTTTTAATTTGTAAGTACGGAGTTCAGCAGTTTCTTGGTCAAAAATTCCATTAGTTATTAAATTTGGCAGTTGGGAAAGAATCTCTTGTTTCTCAGAAATATTCTGTTTAATCTTACTCTTAATTCCATCCATATTTGGCATTTCTAAAGCAGCAACAGCAACAGGTAACTCTCGACAAATTATTTCTATAGTTTGCTCTAAAATTTTTTGATAAGCTAAAGCTTTACATTTTCGTTTGCGGGGGCAACTTTTAGGCCGCAAATAAAGATATTCTTTGTCTTTCCGAAATGTGGTGACTCTTGCCGTAATCATTGGAGACTCACATTCTGTACAGATAACTAAACCTGCCAGAGAATGGGGGGCGCTGGCAGTGCGCGGTGGCATTCGGCGGTTGCGTCGGAGCAAACGTTCGACTTGGGCAGCTTCTTCTCTAGAAATAATGGGAAGATGGGTGTTAGATATGACTTCACCATTTTGATATTGTAAGTCACCACGATAGACCGGGTTAGTTAACCAACGTCGTCCAGTGGTGACAGAAATTTTTTTGCCATACTTTTTCTCAATATGACGAACGGCACCGCGCAGAGACCCAAATAACAGAAAGCTTTCAAAAAAGTCTTTGACAACAGGGGCGGCGCTTCTGTCGAGAGTGTAGCGGTCTTTCCCCCGGCGGTATCCGTAGGGTGCTTTGCCTGGTGGGGGTATCGCTTTAATGCGGTTGCGAGCGTGAGCTTGACGAATTTTCCGACTATGTTGGTTTTGGCGAATTTGGTTGAGGAGTTTGAGTAGGTCAGTTTTGGTTGCTTGGGTGCTGGTAGTTTGGTCTTGGTTGATTTTAATATCTGATTTGATGGGGATAATTTTAATGTTGAGAGACTCGAGTTTGGTGAGGCGATCGCACACTTCCTCTACAGAGTCTCCTAATTCTTCGAGTTGCCGAATTAGGAGATAATTAACAGGTTGGGTGTGAGAGTCTTGGAGGAGTTGTCCGAGTTGTTGGCGATCGCCTAGGTCTTGATATATCTCGTCAACTTCCCATCCCCAAGTTGTGCGGTCTGGTGCAGTTTCAAACAGAGGGTTTGTGTATGAATAGGCAATAATTTTCATTGTGAGTAGGGAGTAGGGAGTAGGGAGTAGGGAGTAGGAGAGTAGTAATTTGGGAAACAGGGAATAAAAAGAAGAAAAACAACTGTACCTCAGTAACTTGAGAGACGCTATACCGAGTATTTATAGTAAACATTGATCGTCCTTAAGATTCCAGGTTAATCCGATACAACTGAGGGAATCAACATTTTTTAACTCTTCCCAATCTCCCAATCTCCTCATCTTCCCATAACCTCCTCTTCCCTACTCTCTTGTAATTCTATAATATTACCATCGGGGTCTTGGGTAAATAATGCAGCACGACCGGAAGCACTCATTTGAACTGGGCAATTATTTGCTAGTAGTTGTGCTTTGGCATTATCTAAGTTAGCGACTGAAAATGCTAAATGTCTGTTTCTGCCTAATTTTTCTAAATTAACTAGATCGGGAATTATTTCTGAGGATACTATCAGATGTATTTGGAAGTTGCCAATTTGATACCAGGTACCAGGAAAATTACGGGAGCGATCGGCTTTTGCCAGACCGAGAATTTGGCCGTAGAAATGTTCGGTTTTTTCTAGGTCTGAAACTAACAGAGCAGCATGGAGAGATTGAGTTATTTGCATAAATCTTTTCTAGATTAATTTTTAATTATATTGTACCAATTTTCAAAAATAATGTTACAAAACTCTAGTTATAGGCAACAGGGAACAGGGAATAGGGAACACTTAACACTTAACTGGGAACAGGGAACAGAGATTCGTAGTAAACATTTATCAAACTTGTATTATACCTTTTTATCGATAAAAATCAGTTCAATGACCAAAATAGTCCCTTATTAAGGAATATCAAAAAAGAAGGTATATTACTATGACTCCTGAACAATTAGAACTACTATTCAAAGCCGTTCAAAGTCTTAGCTATCGAAATCATGTCTAACCCTATTTTATCATTTCCAGTTGAATAGTTATAATTAAAGCTTGTAGTAAGGCTTTAGCCCTAAGTATAGATATTTCATAGGCTAAAGCCCTACAACAAACAAAAACTTAATATTGCTCTATATCCTTGTGATGGGGCGCTCCCACTACCAACTAATGCCTATTTATTTAAAAAAGAGTCCGAATAAATTTTTCCTTTCTTAAGAGACTATTATAGCGGATCAAAATATTTTTGTTATAATGATATATTAATTACTATATTCCTATGCTTTAAGTCAGAACTCCTAGAACTGCTATTACCTATTCTCTTAAAAAAGAGTCCGGATAAATTTTTCCTTTTTTAAGAGGATATTATAGCGGATCAAAATATTTTTGTTATAATGATATATTAATTACTATATTCCTATGCTTTAAGTCAGAACTCCTAGAACTGCTATTACCTATTCTCTTAAAAAAGAGTCCGGATAAGTTTTTCCTTTTTTAAGAGGATATTATAGCGGATCAAAATATTTTTGTTATAATGATATATTAATTACTATATTCCTATGCTTTGAGTCAGAACTCCTAGAACTGCTATTACCGAAGAATTAATAATTAAATAATTAAATAATTAAATAATTAAATAATTAAATAATTCAGCTTTGTTAGCCTCCCCAATAAAAGGGAAAAAGCGGTTGTTTGCGGAGCATGACCTAGGATGGGATGGCGTTAGCGCAGCGGCTCTGCAAGAGCGGGAAACCTCGCCATATCCAATCAACCAAGAGAAATAAATTTTTTCCCTACCGCGTCTTACCTCTCCCTAAAAGCTATCCCTTATAAGGAACTCCTGAAAACCTTGTGGGAGGGTGGGGAGAGGGGGAAGAGGGGGAAGAGGGGGAAGAGGGGGAAGTCAGAATCTTGGGGTGCATTTCTCAAAAAAATATCTAATTCAATACACTGAGTGTGAGAAAAAAGCCTTTCAAAGGACTTATACATAACTTCTCTTTTTTGTCTACATTTTATGTTAAGAAAGATGTTTATAAAGCATAGCCCTAAAAGGGAGAGGTAATTATCCATTATCCATTAATGAACTATTCTCTTAAAAAAGAGTCCAGATAAGTTTTTCCTTTTTTAAGAGGGTATTAATAGCGGATCAAAATATTTTTGCGATCATCATTATACTGAACATTCTATTAATTGAAATTTTCCAATGTTTCAAGTCAGAATGCTCAGGACTGCTATGCTTATTTGTTTTGTAAATTATCCGCCTATTGACAATATGAAAAATGTTAAAAATGCTACATTTGGCTGATAATTTAATTCTGGGAATACCAGACACCGAGTCAATAAATTTGCCTATATAGAACTCTTGTATTAATTATGAGAAAAATCTGACTGGATTAATTTTCGTCAGGTTAAGTCCTTCTGAAAAATTACTTAAGATTGTTCTATAATAGAAAAGCTTAATAAATCAACATCTACCATTTCTAGGGAGTATATTTTAATGTCTAAAGTTAACATCTACCAATCCGTATCTGCTAAAACATCTATCAAATTAATTGATATCTCTAGTCAACTAGAATCTCTACAACAAATAGTATTTATAGACTCCTCTGTAGAGGATTACCAGGGTTTAGCTAATGGAGTTTTACCAGGAACAAAAGTAGTTATTATTCGTCGTACTTCAGATGGTGTCCAGCAGATTACTAGAGTTATTAAAAAATATCCTCACATATCATCTATACATATAGTCTCTCATGGTACCCCTGGATGTTTACATTTGGGTAATAGTCAATTAAATATTAATAGTATTAATAATGATTATTGCCAAGAGTTAGAAATTTGGTCAGTAACCAATTTATTGCTCTACGGTTGTAATGTAGCTGCGGGAGATGCTGGTACAGAATTTTTGGCACAACTCCGCAAAATTACAGGTGCAAATATTGCTGCGACCGCAACGCCAACTGGTAATGTTGCTTTGGGTGGTGACTGGGAGCTGGAGGTTATTAGAGGTGAGTTGGAGGTAGATGTACCTTTCACACAGGAGACACAACAACAATGGAATTATGTTCTAGATCCATTTGAGAAAAAACCTGCCTTATTCCAAGTTATTAACACTAACCCTGTTCCTGCTGACCCTTACGATCAACTTTTTAGACTTAACCCATTAACAGGAGGTTATGAGAGTGTTGGTGAAGTTGCTGGTAGTACACCAAGGTATAATGCAGCAGGTTATAACCCTAATGATGACTACATCTATGGTTTTGAAGTTAGAGATGGTGAGCAGAAACTTCTGAGAATCAACTCAACTGGTACTGTTGAGTATGTTAAGAATGATGGTACAGTTACTACAGATGTAACTGATTCGGAGATTTTTACAGTTACTCTTGCTCGAAGGCCTACTGCTGGAGATATAGACCAAGACAATAATTTATGGATAACCAACAGAGACATTAAAACATCAATACGTAGAATCAATCTTGATAACCCGGTAACAGCAACAAC
>NZ_JAAHGT010000204.1 GCF_010672385.1 Okeania sp. SIO2F4 | reverse complement strand
AAAAGGACTGGTCTCATGCGAGGGGCCAGCCGCACTGCATTCCATGTACAGGCCATTGTGAAACCTCAACCTTCGCCTGCAATACCCAGCAAAGCAGTATCCAGTTGAGTAAGGAATGACTCGATCAAGCGGGACGCTAAAGCATCAGCCGCATCGTCCGGTTTAGGAATTTCTTCCAAATTTAATTCTCTAGCTACTGCTTGTTGCACATCAGATTTATCTGCATTGCCATAGCCTGTTATTGCTTGCTTAATTTGTGCGGGTGTAAACTCAATTAATGGAATTCCATGTTGTGCTAATACTAATACTAAAATTCCTCTAGCTTGGGCAACTAAAATTGTATTGCTCATGCGATAAAAGAATAACTTTTCTGTGGCTGCTAAGTCTGGTTTAAAGTTATTTAGTATAGTGTGTAAATCTTCATATATTGTGATGAGACGTTGCCCCATTTCTTGTTTTTTTGTGGTTTTAATTACCCCAAAATCAACCATAGAAGTAGAATCTATTTTCTCTGTTTTTGCATTATAAACACACTTAATTAATCCAAATCCTAATACTGCTAAACCTGGATCTAATCCGAGAATTAATTTTTCCATATTTTTGTTACTTCTTTAGCGATCGCCTGATTAATCTGCTGTTTATCAGAATGTTGGTATTTATACCCGCGCTCTCCTGTAAAGAAGCGTCCTATGGGAATGCCAATCAATCTTGTAGTTTTACACATAAATATATTAAAAGGAAAAATCCCTGACAGGTCAGCTACATACCCATAAAAATTGTGATATGATAAAAATTACTCGTGGTTTTTCGCCTATATACATGACTTTTTATTCAACTCAATTTCTTTACTCAGAGACCATTACATATTCAGGAATTTTCCCCAGGAGCAATACCAGAAATATCTTCATCTTGTGAAGCTCTCATAAACTTATGTGCTTGTTTTTCCACGATCAAATTTTTTCATCCATCGCTCCTCACTAGAAAATCACCAACATTTTCATTTTATGAGGCTTCCGAAAAAAAAATCGGCATGTCACAGAATTTTCGGTTGCATCCTCACTTTAATTGTGATACCATAAAAATTACCTGGGGTTGTTCGCCTATAGACATGACTTTTTATTCAATTAAAAAAAGTCATGTGTCTCTGTAATAGAACTCAGTTCCGCTTTCGCTGCGCGACATGAAAGGCGGAGCCTAGGGGCAGCTATATCGCGAATGCTATAAAAAGGAAAATCAATGTCAAAAATACACTTAGGGGTTCTATAAAAATCAAAGAAACTAAATTTATTTTCCTAAAATAATATTTTAACTTAAGTATCCCTGAATCTAATATGAAATAGGTTAATGTTTGCTGCTAAAGATTGATAGCCTGAGGGTTTCAATAATTAATAATATCATGTCCGGTAGCATCGGAGAGTGTATAATTGAAGAGGAGAAAAATAATTCCCTGGAGCGATCGCCATTATGCCAAGACGCTTAAGTATCCAAGAACACCTAAGTATAGATGAACTAGAAAGAAACTACCGAGCTACCTATGACCCAATAGAAAGGACCAGATACCAAATAATTTGGCTTAAGCGCAAAAGGAAAAACAACACTCATAAGTTTCTTCAGTCACAGGCTATTGTTTGGAGGCCATTCGTCAAATTGCACGTCGCTACAATCGGCAAGGTAAAGAAGGATTGGTAGATCGTCGCCATCAACATCCAGGGCAAAAGGGATTCCTTTCATCTGAAAGGCAAGCCTACCTAGGAATAGCCCTCCAGGAGAGGGCACCAGATGGAGGATTATGGAATGGGCGCAAGGTGGGGGATTGGTTAACAGAATTAATTGACCATCGAGTTGATCGGCGCAGGGGATGGGAATATTTACGGTCAATGAAATATAGATTACGAATTCCCCGACCACAGCATCAAAAGTCGGCAACTCCAACCGAACAAGAGAAATGGAAAAAAGCGCACCGCCTGCGGCGAGGTCTCCTCGCCGTAAAGACGGAGCAAGAAAACTCTCTCACCGATTTGAACAATTAAAAGCCGAGTATCCAGAGGCCACTGTAGAACTCTGGGCAATGGATGAACATCGTTTGGGTCTCAAGCAAATTTTCCGACGAGTATGGACACCTGTAGGAGTACAACCAACTGCAGAGGCAAACTGGCGTTTTCAGTGGTTTTGGCTCTATGGGTTTGTACATCCCCAGTCAGGAGAAACATACTGGTGGCTTAGGCCCTTGGTCAATATTATTGTTTTTAACCAGGTGATGGCTGACGAGTGCTGGACATTTTGGTTTAGGAAAAAATAAGCACATGATATTAGTGCTAGACAGAGCAGGTTGGCACAGTAGTCAAAAACTGAAAGTTCGCACTTGGATTGCATTTGGAGTTCGAGCCTGCCCATACACCAGAACTACAACCAGCCGAAGGACTCTGGCCAATAATTAATGAACCTCTTTGTAATCAAACCTTTGAAAATTTATCCCAGATGGAAGATATCGTTTTTGAGCGATGTATCAACTTAATGAAACAGCGATCGCTCCCAAACAGGTCTCACTTGTTTTCGTTGGTGGCCTACTGATGATTTGTCAAGTGCTTGAAGAGTAGCTATCGCTCCGGGCAATTATTTTTCTTCCTCCTCTATTATACATAAACGATGCTACCGGACATGATATAATTACCTCTTATTATAAACGGATAGGATTGATTAAAAGGAATTTTTTTGTTTTTTTATCCTTGCTCATGAGAGGCTTTAAAGCTTAATTTTTCGGTAATGGGGTGATTCGTGAGTAGTAGAATTTTTTTGTATTTCATATAACTTAGCTCTAAAGAAAGAACAAACCTGAAGACTAAATGCCAATTACTGTATTAAAAGATGCAATATTTTTAATTATCTGAAAAATCACCCAAAATTCAATCAAATTAGGAGAAGCACTGATACAAGTTTTTGATAATTGTTACATAGTCAATTTTTTATAAAAAACCTGCTTTGATCAATCTGCTTCTCCCTAAAAAATCAAACTACAATTGAGAATATTAATTCTTAAATTATGCTTCTACTCCTGCCAATCCAAAAACCCGATTAAATACCTTTTTCACCTTATCACCAGAGTCAATACTTTCCAAAGGATCTTTTCTCAGTCGATGTCGTAAACACATAGTAATAACACGACCAATCTCCTCAATACTCACTTCTGTATTACCCTCAAAAGCAGCTAAAGCTTTTGCAGCACGATTAGTGACAATATCTCCCCGTAAACCATCTACATCTAACTCAGAACAAACTTGAGAAATTTTTACTCGTAAATCATGGTCAACTTCCACTAATTTCAACTTTTTTTGAGCATCTACAAGCTTATTTTGTAATTCTTCCTGTTGTGATTTGTACTTTTCTAAACATTCTTGAGGATTTTGGTCAAAAGCTGAACGTTGTTCAACAATTTCAACTCGTAATAAAGGGTCTTTTACAGTTCTAATTTCAGCGTGCATACCAAATCTGTCCAGTAACTGAGGTCGTAATTCCCCTTCCTCTGGGTTTCCCGAACCTACAAGTACAAAACGAGCAGGATGCCGTATAGAAATACCTTCTCTTTCCACAGTATTCCAGCCACTTGCCGCCGAGTCAAGCAAGACATCAACTAAGTGGTCATCCAAAAGGTTGACCTCATCAACATACAAAATCCCACGGTTAGCCTTTGCTAGTAGCCCTGGTTCAAAAGCCTTCACCCCTTCCGATAAAGCTTTTTCAATGTCAATAGTGCCACATACCCGATCCTCCGTAGCCCCCAATGGTAAATCTACCATTTGGACCTTTCTTGTGAAAATCGGAATTTCTTCCTGCCGTGCTAGTCTATCTCGCACAGAATCACTCATCAAATCTGGGTCATCAGGATCGCTATTAAAAGGGTCATCAACAACAATTTCAATTTCTGGCAATAGGTCAGCTAAAGCACGGATAGTAGTAGATTTACCCGTACCTCGATCGCCCATAATCATTACCCCCCCTATTTTGGGGTCAATTACATTTAATAACAAGGCCAGTTTCATTTCTTCCTGGCCGACAATAGCAGTGAAAGGAAAAACAGCCCGACCTTTGTGAACGGCTGGTTTAACAGATGTATTTACCATAAAATTGGGTTTAAAGCCTCGCCTTAGAAGGGCGACTTTTTAGTTTTTTTTCAATAGAATAGATATGTTATCATGTTGTTAGTTTAAAAGTCAGGTTATGAAAGCTAGATTTAAGTATCATATCTATCCAACACTGGGACAAAAATACCTATCGGCCAAGCTATTTGGTTGTGTGCGTGTGGTTTGGAATGATAGCCTAGCTTATTGTCAAGAAAAGTATAGATCGGGAGAAAAGAAACCTGAACTTATTTGAACTACAAAAACAGTTTATCACATCTGCTAAAAATACTGAAAATAGAGAGTGGTTATCAGAGGTTTCTGCTATACCATTGCAGCAATCTTTAAATGATTTAAACCAGGCATTGCTCTAACTTTTTCAAAGTACGGACGTTGTATGCAACGTCCCTAGGTCAGAGAAAAGGTAGACCTATTAAACCTCCAGATTGCTTCGTTCCTCGCAACGCTCCGCGATTTAAAAGTATAAAGTCACGCGCAAACTGCTAGGTTTACAAAAGAAGGGTTTAAAGTTGGTCAACATAAAGTCCCTAGCAACGCCAAGATTGGAAAGCTGAAAATAGTTTCGCCTGTGAGAGTTACCTGCTGCTCCATCATCAGTAACATTAATCAAAGATTGTAGGGGCATCTATGCGAATCCCTCCTACTAGATATTTTCTCAGTTTTGTAGTAGAAACTATACCTGAAATCTTACCTCAAACTGATGTTTGAGAATATTTTAACGTTTCTGATATGATAAAAAAGCGGTGCGAGCCCGCGACGACGACAGTCACAAAGGAACCCACACCAAGAGACCTTAATTAATAGACCTCTCCAGAAAATAAACTTGCTCTTTATTTACAGCAATGCATGAGGATGGCGAGGTACAGTAACAGCAATGAGTGAACCTATTTCTAATATCAGTTAAAGTCACTTGCTCAATTGCTTCCATTAATGCTATTTCGAGCATCATCTCTAGTACGAGCCGCAACCCCTCGCAAATATTCTTTAATTTTTGACCAACAATTTTCAATTGGGTTAAATTTAGGAGAATAGGTCGCAAGATATAGCACTTTTATTCCTGCTTCTTCAATTATATTTCTGCAACACCTGAACTTTATGAGCTGGTAAATTGTTCACTACCAAACATGCACCAGGCCATAAAGCGCGGTAATAAAACTTGTTCAATAAAAACTTGAAAAACATTTTTACTTATACCACTATCAATGGTCATAATCCCGAAAAAACCAGACAAAGAAATTGCACCAATTAATGTTAAGTTTGTTCCTCTTTCATAGGGACGAGTATCATAAACTCTATTTCCTTTGGCAGAACGGCCATAGGTTCTAGTCATGGCTAAATTTATAGCAGTTTCATCTAAAAAAACTAGGTTTTTTGTCTGGATATATCGAACGTTTTCCCAATAATCAAGCCTTTTTTCCAGATTTTTTGTGGTTCCTGCTTGAGTTGTGCGAAAAGTTTTTTTTCGCGTCAAGTTTAATTTTTGAAGTTCAACACATAGAGTAAGGATAAAACACTTTTTTGGCTGAAACCCTTTCCAGATAAAGAAACACTCGTCCCAGTCTTATTCAGAATGACTATATAATCCAGAATTGTTCTGTTTGAGGATTAAAATATAAGCAATTCACTATTCCATGTTCGTTGCCACGATACTGACGTCGGACAAGTGCCTCTTTCAGAGGAGCTTCCCTATCAATTTTTTGTGAGTATTGTTGATTAATAACCCTCTCATCAATGCAGCAAATAACCATCTTCAGTAGTTAGAATTTCTTCCTTCACATTTTCCCACAAAACTTCTGCTCCCAAATCAATATTTTTGTATGGGACGGTTAATTTGATCGTGGCTAACTTGTTCCAGATGGTTAGCAAGATTTGTTAAAGTGTAATTTTTCTGACTACTTATTAAATACTGACAATATTTGATCTAATTAAAGTCCATTAAAAACTCTGAATTAAAAATTAATGTTATACTTAATTATTAGACAAAATAATCTACATAAATCTCAATCAAATTTTTCAGTTGATGATAATTTTGTTGTGGTTCAGGCGATCGCTGTAATCTTTTAAGCGTTGGCGGAGCAAGTGCGGCAACTATATCGCTCTATTGGCCATACACTATATATAGCGTCTTTGCGTAAGTCCTGGAAATATTATTTCTTGTCTTGGTCGATTGGATATGGCGTTTAGCGTTCCGCACAACGCGCGTTAACGCGGAGCGACTTGAATTGCGTTAGCGAGAGCTACCGTAGCAAGAGGCAGCTCCTCTGCAAGAGGCAGCTCCTCTGCAAGAGGCAGCGAGCGGTTCTGCAAGAGCGGGAAATCTCAGCATCCCATCCTACGGAATGCTCCGCTTGCCGACAGCTTTTTCCCCTTTCAAGGGGAAGGTTGAAAGGGTGAATTATTTAATTAATAATGATTAATGATTAATTATTCAGTAAATTATCCAGAGCCATTACTGATGCGCGGTTGGCGAACCCATACGAACATTCTTAGAAGGAAAAGCAGAAAAATACGGTCGCGATTTCAGAGTAATTAGCCGTTGGGAACCTACAAGTCAAAAGTCTTCAAACTGTGGTTTTCAAGGCGGAAAATTGGATTTATCTAGAATGTTCGCTCTTCTTGAAAACCATGTCGCTTTAGCCCATGGATGAAAAGCGTTTCATGTCGCGCAGCGAAACGTGCGAGTTCAGTCGTATTTGACATCCTCCCCGGCCTAAAAGGCGCGGGGATTCCTGCCGAACCTAGGTTCCTCGGCGGGTTGACGCTTCACAGGCTGCTGCTGCCAGATGCGGTAGTCTTACGCTGGCCTCCACGTCCGTTTAATGTCTCGGATTGCCCACCCGCGACTAATATATTTATGGCTGCGTTTAGATCGCGATCGTGTTTTGCGCCACAGTTCAAACACTGCCACTCCCTAATTGAAAGGTCTAATTTTCCACCTTTAAAGCCACAATTTGAACAAATTTGAGAAGTTGCTTCCCAACGACTAATTACTCTAAATTGACGACCATATTTTAGAGCTTTTCCTTCTAGTAAGGTTCTAAATTGTCGCCAACCGCGCATCAGAAATTGCTCTGGATAATTTCCGGTTTTTAACCATACCAGAAACGTTTAAATCCTCTAAAACAATTGTTTGGTTATCACGAATTATTTCAGTGGATAATTTATGCATAAAATCGGTTCTAGTATCTTTCAGTTTGGCCTGAAATTTTGCTATTCTCAGCCGTGCCTTTTCATATCGTTTAGAACCGAAGGTTTTCTTAGATAATGATTTGGTTAACTTCCTGTACTTACTAATCCTTTTCTTTAAGGGTTGTGGTGCATCAATTTTTGTACCATCGCTCAAAGTCGCAAAAGTTTTAATTCCTAAATCTATACCCACTGAACTATCAATTTTAGGCAAGATTTCAGGTTGTATTTCTACTACAAAACTTAGAAAATATCTATTGGCTGAATCTTTGATAAGTGTTACTGACGATGGAGTAGTAGGTAACTCTCTAGACCAAATAATCTTGAGCTTTCCTATTTTAGCTAAATATACTTTATGCTGACCAACCTTAAACCCTCCCTTTGTAAATCTAGCAGTTTGCGCGTGACTTCCGGTTTTTAAATCGCGGAGCGTTGCGAGGAACGAAGCAATCTGGAGGTTTAATAGGTCTACCTTTTCTCTCACCTAGGGACGTTGTATACAACGTCCGTACTTTGAAAAAGTTTTGATCAGCTTGGTTTAAATCATTTAAAGATTGTTGCAATGGTATAGCAGAAACTTCTGATAACCACTCTCTGTCTTCAGTTTTTTTAGCAGATGCGATCGACTGTTTTTGTAGTTTAGATAAGTCAGGTTTCTTTTCCCCTAATTTATATTGTTTTTGACAGAAAGCCAGACTATCATTCCAAACCACACGGACACAGCCAAATAGTTTTGCTAATTGGTGTTTTTGTCCCTGTGTTGGATAGATACGATACTTAAATCTAGCTTTCATTATCTAACGCAATAAACTAACAATACTATAGCATATTTATCACGGAAAAACATATTTTAAAGTCCCCCTACAAGGGGGAGGCTTTAAACCCAATTTTCAGGTAAAAATATCTGATTTTCCCTTGACATTTTTTAAGTTCTTTATGCTGTACATTATAGCATAAATATCAAAAGCTAGGTCGAGCCAAAATGATAATTTATGAGTTCAAAGTCAAAGCTAAACCTGAACAATATAAAGCAATAGATGAGGCTATTAAAACATCTCAATTTATCCCAAATAAGTGTTTAAGATCTTGGATGGATAACAAAGGTGAAGGTGTAAGTAAATATGACCTTAATAAATATTGCCAAGTCTTGGCTAAAGAGTTGAAATTTGCTAACGAACTAAATTCAATGGCTCGAAAATCGACTGCGGAAAGATATTGTTATTCCATATCTATATTTTACGATAACTGCAAGAAAAAAGTCTAAGGAAATAAATAGTTATCCTAAGTTTAAAAAGTATTGTCGTTCTGTATAATCTAAACCCTATAGTTGAAAATTGTCAGAAAACAGAAAAACAATTACTCTTTAAGATAAGAAAAATATAGGTACTTTCAAACTAAAAGGTACTTGTGATTTAAACTACTATCAACTAAACCAAATAAAGCTAGTAAGATTGGTTAAACGTGAGTCGCGGCTATTATGCTCAATTTGCTATTCAAACATATTTAAAAATGGTAGGGGCGATTCGCCAATCGCCCCTACCAACAGGAAAAGCAGTAGGTTTAGATGTAGGCATTAAATATTTCTTGGCTAATAGCAATGGCGACACTACAGAAAACCCTGAGTTTTACAGAAAGTCTGAAAAGCAGTTAAAAAGAGCCAATAGGCAGAAATCTAAGAAATACAACAAAGGCGCAAAACCGTAGTCAAATATACGTCGCCAATCCGACGGCTCCCCTAACCACAAAGCTAGAAATAAATATGCACAGAAACATCTCACAGAGGGACGTTACATGCAACGTCCGTACAGGCAACGTAGAGAATATGCTAAAAGAGTAGCGTATTGCGTGGTTCAATCTAATAGACATAGGCGTGAAAAAGATATAGATTTTTTGAGGCTAGTAGGGAACACTTAACACTTAACACTTAACACTTAACAGGGAATATATTTTCACGAAAAAGATACGAAAAATGATTTCGGAGAGTTAGTTTGACAACTCTAGCTTGTCTTAAATAAAGAGCAATTTTATTTTCTGGAGAGGTCTAATGATTTTATAGCCTATGTAGATGCGAAGTGGCGTGGCGAAGGCAGACTTAAATGTGAAAGGTATGGTAAAAAATCGAAGGCTCGTAGGGGCATCTATGCGAATCGCCCCTACAATCAATCAGTGATGTTGCTTGGTCAATTTTCCGTGCTTGGTTGGAGTATTATGGTGCAAAGTATGGCAAAACTACAGTAGCAGTACCACCTAACTATACAAGCCAAAATAGCTCTAACTGTGGAAAAGTTGTCAAAAAGTCTCTATTCTGTTAGAACTCATGTTTGCCTTCATTGTAGCTACAAGGAAGATAGAGATATTAATACAGCCAAGAACATCCTACAAAAAACACTATGTACGGTGGGGCACACCAGAACTTAGGCTTGGGGAGACACACCCTCTGGCTTGGTTGGTTTTGACCTCTCAAGTGATGGTAAGTCGTTGAGCCAAGAATCCCCGTCTCGGGATTAGCGGGGAGTGTCAACTTCCTTGACTTACTCGATCTGAATTTGAGTAGAAAATCCAAAAATGATCTAAAATTATGAAGTTTTCTTTGAATATTAGTGGAAAATGAAATTTCCGATTTTCAAGCCTCCAACTTCAACCGGAGGTACTAATAACTAATAACTGATAACTGAAATGACAAACCAAACTTCTATTCCCGTAATTGTAAGTGGTGCAGCAGGTAAGATGGGTCGTGAAGTAATAAAAACTGTTGCAAATGCTACTGATACGACTCTTTTTGGTGCTGTAGAGCGTCAACCAGAATATATAGGTCAAGATATTGGCGAGGTAGCTGGTTGTGGACCTCTAGAAGTACCTGTTCTTAATGACTTACAGGGAACTTTAGCAATGGCAGCTCAAGAAAAACAACCTGCCGTAATGGTTGATTTTACTCACCCAGATAGCGTTTATGAAAATGTCCGTTCTGCCATTGCTTATGGAGTTAGACCTGTGGTCGGAACTACAGGTCTGAGTCAAGAGCAAATTCAAGATTTGGCCGAATTTGCGGCCAAAGCCAGTATTGGTGCATTAATAATTCCTAACTTCTCTATTGGTATGGTTTTGCTCCAACAAGCAGCGATCGCTGCTTCCCAGCATTTTGATCATGTAGAGATTATTGAATTGCACCACAATCAAAAAGCTGATGCTCCCAGTGGTACTGCAATTAAAACTGCAGAAATGTTATCTGAATTAGGAAAAACTTACAATGTGCCCAATGTAGAAGAAACAGAGAAAATAGAAGGGGCTAGAGGTTGTTTAGCAGATGAAGGAATTCGTATTCATAGTGTACGTTTACCAGGGTTAATAGCTCATCAAGAAGTAATATTTGGTGGGCCTGGTCAAATTTACACTTTACGACACGATACAACAGATAGGTCTTGCTACATGCCTGGAGTATTGTTAGCCATTCGCAAAGTCCAATCTTTAACCAAACTCATCTATGGTTTAGAGAAGATACTTTAGATTTAACGGACAATTTGCGATGAAGCCTCCTCTTTTCAGGGCCATATCAATTTATTGTCACCAGAGAAAAATTGTATCCGATGAAATTTTCTAATATATTGCCAAACTTATTTGGTTGAATGGAAAATATAAGGTTTTGACATACTCCCCGACTGTCAGGTGCGGGGATTCTCCTGAAACCAGGATTCTTAGTTTAATCAGTGCAACATTTAACCTAATCAAAGGTTGCACTTTGAATCTATATAGGATCGCCGATTAAAGTTACGGCTGTTGCAGGCATTGTCTTGCTGTTTGACAACAAGACCCATAGTTTTGAAGTTTGGAGGCTCGAAACCGGCTCGTTCCCCGCACCCTCCACTTCACCCAGTCCATTTTTTAATGTCGCTTAACTTACCGAAAAATAAAGGTATAAAGCCTCTCACTCGCCGTGGAGAAAAAAGCGGTCGAGGGATGCCGAGGAGACCTCGGCATATCCAATCGACCAAGACAGCGGTCGGCAAGCGGAGCAGTCCGTTAGGATGGGATGGCGAGGTCTCCGTTCCCTCCGGGACGCTACGCGAACGCTTGCCTCCAATCTCCCAAGAGAGAAGAAATAATATTTCCTTATATTCAATTCCCGTATGGTTAAAACCTTCTTGTAATTATCAAGTTCGCCATTATCAATTATCAATTAATGAAGACCAGCCATCGGTTTTGATAGCTTTTGGTTCTTCGTTGGGTACGAGTGTTCCCTTATTAAACAAGTTACTAACTGTACAAGTTTTTACTTCACTTAAGAGCTTTTGTCAAGGAATTGACCAAATTTTTCTGCAAAGCTCTTTAAAGGTACACAATTATATATCAGTAACTTTGAAAAGGTTTGTGTTTTGGTTTTTGGTTAACTATTGCTCCTCCACTTAAATCAGATACCTTGCGATACCTAAGCCAGAGATGCTTCTCTCCCCAAGCGTTTGCTCTATTCCAATATCCTGTAGACCTATGTCCTAAGGTAAAGTTCAAACCTAAAAAAAACTTGGTTCTCTAGTACTTGTTGCTTGGACTTTTTCCATGCTTAAGCATTTCTACGCATGCGCCCCATAACTCTTCTGTTGGTCAGCATTCCCTCTCTTGGTCGGCGTTCCCATGACTAGGTTTCCTCGCCAGGTTCCGAGCGCTTGCGCCTGACGGTGACGCGGGGTATGACCGCAGTTTTAAAGGTGCGTCTATCGGCTAGATAGCTAGGCTTTTAGAGCGGTTGAATACCTTTA
>NZ_JAAHGT010000203.1:1317-12115 GCF_010672385.1 Okeania sp. SIO2F4 | reverse complement strand
ATTAACAAATGTCCCCAAGAATATTATGGAAAGTACGATCTGATTTTTTCTATTGCAACTTTCGAGCATATTCATAAATTACCTGCTGCTTTAGATAAAATGTTTCTGGCTTTAAAACCAGGAGGAAAACTATTCTCTATGTTTTCACCTATTTGGTCGGCATACGATGGTCATCATTTACCAAGAATAACTGATCGAGCAGGCAAAGTTTTTGACTTTGGCAATTCGCCTATTCCTCCTTGGGGACATTTGTTAATGAAGGCTGATGAACTATGTCATTATTTATATCAATATACTGATAAAGAAACAGCAGAATTGATGGTTGACTATGTTTATAATTCACCTCATATTAATCGTTATTTTACAGAAGATTATCTAGAATTTATTAAAGCAAGTCAATTTTCAAGTAAGCAAGTAGAGTTAATATTTGAAAATCCTATTAATGAGAAGATTCAAGAAAATTTAGAAAAGTTATACCAGGGTAAGAAAGAATTTTCCAACAATGGAATATTAGTAGTACTTGAAAAAAATATTAAGCAAGGTAGGGAAATCTTTTGGGATGAGATGAAACTGGTAACAGAACAAGTCCAGAAGACAGTTATATCTACTCTTTCCGTATGTATGATGGTGCAAAATGGAGAAAAAACTCTTGCAATTGCACTAGAATCCCTCGATGGAGTTTATGATGAGTTAATTATTGTTGATGGTGGTAGCCATGACAAGACCTGCGAGATAGCTGCATCTTATGGAGCCAAAATAATTCACTCTCCTTGGTCAGGGAAGCATTCTCAACAGAGAAATGTATATTTGAAAGAGGTAAAAACTGACTGGGTTTTTGTTCTTGATTCAGATGAATTTATAGATGTAAAAACTTGTAATTTTTTAAGGCAACTTTGCCAGAGCAAAGAGTCTTTAAATGTAGATAATTTCTGGATACCCAGAAAGTGGATTAGTCCTTTTAATATTAAACAATACATTTCAAGTCCACCGCATTTCCCAGATGGTCAAAGGCGTGTGTTCAAGTTTAACGAAAATTTATCGTACAGTGGCTATATTCACGAGGTACTAACTGGTTTAAATTCGTCAGGTATTTGTGAAGATTTGAGCATTTATCATTTAGATTTGTTTATTAATGACGAACAAGAACGACAGAATAAAGTTCGTAAATACATGAAATTAGAACCAACAAATGGTGGTATTCACTTCTATTTGCCTAATCCTAGAGAACTACAATTTCAAGATTGGGAGCAGGAAATTAGTTTGACCAAAAAAACGAATAATTTACTTGAGTCACTGGTTAAATCCTATAAACAAAATTCTCAACTTAACCAAATTATACCAGCGGAAATTAAAGATGATGAGTTTTACATGACTATTCAAGAAATAGCAAGTAAAGCTACTATAAAAACTATATTAGAAATTGGTTCATCATCAGGTGGAGGAAGTACAGAAGCTTTTGTTAAGGGAATTAGAGAAAATCCTCATCAACCTACTCTATTTTGTTTAGAAGTTTCCCAACCAAGATTTGTCGAATTACAACAAACCTATTCCCAAGAATCATTTGTTAAGTGTTACAACTTATCCTCAGTTAGCATTAAAGATTTCCCAACACAAAACCAGTTACTAAGGTTTTATAAACAAATTCCAACTAATCTGAATAATTATTCTGCAAAAACGATTATTGGTTGGTTAAATCAAGATATAGAATATGTTTTGACATCGGGCGTAACACAAAACGGTATTGAAGTTGTTAAAAAAGAAAACCAAATAGAATTTTTTGATGTCGTACTAATAGATGGTTCAGAATTTACGGGAAATGCTGAACTAGCACAAGTTTATGGTTCTAAAATTATCATGTTAGATGACATTAATACTTTTAAAAATTATCATAACTATCAAATTTTAACTAAGGACAAAACTTATGATTTAGTAGCTGAAAATAAGCTGGTCAGAAATGGATATGCAATTTTCCAAAGAAACAAAAGTTATAATGAAATTAACTGCGATAGATTTAAGCAAAGCAATGATGAATTGCCTATACATTTCTTTACAATAGTTCTTAATGGTGAACCATTTATTCGATACCATATTGATGTTTTGAAACAACTGCCTTTTACTTGGCATTGGCACATTATTGAGGGTGTAGCTCAGTTAAAACATGATACAGCTTGGAGCTTGGCTGTTGGAGGAGTTATTACTGATGGGATGCACAACAAAGGTAGAAGTAACGATGGAACCTCGGAATATCTGGATGAGTTAGCTAAAGCTTACCCTGATAACATTACAATTTATCGCAAACCAGAGGGAGAATTTTGGGAAGGGAAGCGGGAAATGGTTAATGAACCATTAATTACAAATATTCGTGAAGAGTGTTTATTGTGGCAAATAGACGTTGATGAAATCTGGACTGTTGAGCAAATTTGCAATGCTCAAAAAGCATTTATAGAAAATCCTGAAAAAACAGCGGCGTTTTATTGGTGTTGGTATTTTGTGGGAGAAAATCTAATTATTAGTACCCGTAATTGTTACGCACAAAACCCAAAACAAGACTGGTTAAGAACTTGGAGATTTAAACCAGGATGCTTATGGATAGCCCATGAACCCCCTGTTTTAGCAGCACCTTTGCCCACAGGAAAATGGGTCAACGTAGCAGAAATAAATCCTTTTCTGCACGCAGAAACGGAAAGAGAAGGTTTGATTTTCCAACACTTTGCTTATGTCACCTCAGAACAACTAAGCTTTAAACAGCAATACTATGGTTATAAGAATGCCGTAAGTCAATGGCAAAGTCTACAGTCACAAACTAAGTTTCCTGTTTACTTGAGGGATTATTTTGCCTGGGTAGGAGATAACACAATGGTCGATCGCGCTGAATCATTAGGTATAGTTCCACTGGTGCAAAAAGATATAACTAGAAATAATTGGAAATTCTTGCAACCAGAATATTTACAACAACCAGTAAAGATGGAAAAGCGATCGCCTACCATTATTATTGACGGTATATTTTTCCAAATTTCTCGTACAGGTATTGCTCGTGTGTGGCGCTCTGTATTGGGAGAATGGGCTAAAACAGAATTTGCCCAACATATAATTGTACTAGATCGGGTAAACACTTCACCTAAAATTTCTGGCATCCGGTATCGTCAAATTCCAGCTTATAGCTACAACAATACTGACGCTGACAAAAAAATGCTTCAGCAAGTTTGCGATGAAGAGGGTGCAGATTTATTTATCTCCACTTACTACACAACTCCCATATCTACACCCTCGGTATTTATGGCTTATGATATGATTCCTGAAGCATTGGAAACTGACTTAAACAAAGCCATGTGGAGGGAAAAACATCATGCTATTTCTCACGCTTTTTCTTACATCTCCATATCAGAAAATACCGCCAGGGATTTAGTTAAGTTTTTCCCAGATATTCAACCGGATGAAGTGACTGTAGCTTGTTGCGGTGTTGCTCCTACTTTTACTCCCGCTACAACAACAGAAATAAATGGGTTTAAATATAAGTATGGTATTAGTAAACCCTATTTTCTTTTGGTGGGTGCTGGTAGTAACTATAAAAATGCGATTTTATTTTTCCAAGCTTTTGCTCAACTCTACAGTAAACAAGGTTTTGAAATAGTCTCGACGGGTAGTGGTTTAAACTTAGCTAACGAATACAGGGAATATGCTGCTGGTAGTGTCTTACATTCACTGATACTCAGCGATGAGGAATTGAAAGTTGCTTATTCTGGTGCAGTTGCTTTAGTTTATCCTTCTTTATACGAAGGTTTTGGGATGCCAGTTGCTGAAGCATTAGCTTGTGGTTGTCCGGTGATTACTTGTGCTAATTCTTCTATTCCTGAAGTTGCAGGGGAAGCTGCTATATATGTTGATGTTAATGATGTTGATGGTTTAACGGACGCGCTGTGTGAAGTACAAAAGCCAAAAGTTCGTAATTCTCTAATTGTTGCTGGTTTAGAACAAGTTAAAAAATTCTCTTGGGATAAAATGGCAGATATTATGAGTGCTGCTTTAATGAAAGCAACTTTACAGCGTTTAAATCTCCGGGAGATTAATTTAATTATTTTCCCAGACTGGTTACAACCGGAAGAAACAGTCGGATTGGAATTACAAGAAGTCATTAAAAGTCTGGCGACTCATCCAGATAGAGCTAAGATGACTCTATTAATAGATAACAGTAATATTTCTGCTGAGGATGCAGATTTAATTTTATCTAGTGTGGCGATGAATTTGTTAATGGAGTCAGAATTAGAGGTAGATGAAGGACCAGAAATTGTTTTGCTTGGGGAGTTGAGTCAAATACAATGGTCTGCTTTAATTGCTCAGTTGCAAGGTAGGATTAAATTAGAACATGAGAATGAGGAAGCGATAACTGTTGTCGATGAAAATCTGGCTGTTTATGAGATTCAAGGTATAGAGCGATCGCGAGCTATTAAGCTAGAAACTGGTGGATGGGAACTTTTTAAACTAAGTGAAATTAATTTAATTATTTTCCCAGATTGGTCGCAACCGGAAGAAACCGTGGGATTAGAATTGCAAGAAGTAATTAAAAGTCTGGTGACTCATCCTGATAGAGCTAAGATGACTCTATTAATAGATAACAGCAATATTTCTGGTGAGGATGCAGATTTAATTTTATCTAGTGTGGCGATGAATTTGTTAATGGAGTCAGAATTAGAAGTAGATGAGGGACCAGAAATTGTGTTAGTTGGGGAGTTGAGTCAAATACAGTGGTCAGCTTTAATTCCTCAGTTGCAAGGTAGGATTAAATTGGAACATGAGAATGAAGAAGCAAAAGTTCAAGTCAAAGCAGATAGCATTCCATCGATAGCGGTGGATAGCTTAAAAGAAAAGTTGGATTGGATTGATTTATCATCAAAACAAATTATTCCCAAGCAGGATAATTTTGAGAATCAACCTATTAACAAAATTAAATCTGAATCATTAACAGAGAAAGATGAAGCTGAAAAGATTTTAAGTGAGTTAGAAATTTTAGAAAAAGGAACGACTGAAAGCGGTCAACCTCTAGGTTTTTTTAGAAAAATAGGAGATGTGGAAAGTTACTACGAACAGACACAAAAAGTAGTCAATGATATTCATTCCTTTATTTTCCAAAACCCAGATAATCAGACTGCTCATCAAATAGCTAAATGGTTTACTCTCAAAGCAAAATTATTTCTGTATTTTAGTCAAGCAAATTTAAAAGAAATTTATAAAAAGCGTGCAGAAATTATCGAATTTGCTTTAAAAATTGAAGGGTATCAGGTAGATTACAACTTTCCAGAAAGAACAGGCGATCGCCAGAAGATTCGTGTGGGAATTATTGCGAATAATTTTGAACCTCATCCAGAAACTTTTGCCACTTTGCCTGTATATAAACACTTAAACAGGGAAGAATTTGAAATTATTCTCTATTATTTACAAGCAAGCGGTCATCCTCTGGAAAGATATTGTTTCGACCATGTTAATGCAGCAATTGAATTGCCAGAAGACCTCGAACTTCAAGTAAAAGCTATTCGTAAGGATGACTTAGATATTCTGTTTATTTCTACTAATATTACTTCCCAAACTAATGCCATAACTTTACTCGCATCCCATCGTTTAGCACGAATACAAATTGTGGGAATGAATTCTCCTGTTACTACAGGGATGCGTCATATTGATTGCTATATCTCAAGCAAACTTACTGACTCAGAAACTAATGCTAAAGAACATTACACAGAAAAATTAGTAACTTTAGACGGACCAGATCAATGTTTTGATTTTGCGACTGAAGAGGAATTATCAGTAACAACAACTATTAGCAGAAAAGAACTAAATATTGATGAGAATACAGTAGTTTATATATCAGGTGCTAATTTTTATAAAATCATCCCAGAGGTAGAAGCAACTTGGGTGCAAATAATTGCTCAAGTTCCTAACTCTATGCTCCTGCTATATCCATTTAATCCTAATTGGGCGCCAACTTATCCAATTGAAGCTTTTCAAGAGCGATTTTTTGCTACTTTAAGTAAGTATGGAGTTAGTGAAAAGCGACTACTTTTGCTCAATGCTTTACCAAATAGTGCTGATATTAAAAAATGTTTGAAAATGGCAAATATTTATTTAGATGCTTATCCATTTTCTGGTATGACTTCATTAATCGATCCATTGCAGGTTTGTTTACCTACTGTTGTTATGCAAAAAGAATCAGCTCGCTCTCGGAGGGGAGCATCTTTGTTGCGCTATATGGAGATACCAGAATTAATTGCAGAGAGTGAAGATACTTATATTCAATTAGCAGTTGATTTGGGAAATGATTCTGATTTACGAGCAGTTTATCGCGACAGAATAGAGACAAAAATGGAGGCTAATCCGCAGTTTTTGGATAGTCGCTATTACTCTACTCAAATGGGATATTTATTTCAAAAAGTATTTCAGGAATATCTAGCATCAGATAATTAGGGATCGAATATTGTCTGCTCAAAATATCAGTATTTAACAACTCCAGTGACTGAAAGTTGGCACTTTAGCAGGCACTAAATAAGGTTTGCTGAAAAAGTATTTTTTAAGGAGTAGGGGAGCGGGGAATTAGGGGAGTAGGGGAGTAATTTTTTGGCTATACTCTTGCCCAAAATGCTAACTTTTTGAGCATAAAGAGCTGAAAACCGGGTGCATCTCAATTTTGAATAAAGCCAAAAATTTATCACTTTTAGTAAATGGGGAACAGGTGAATAGGGAATAGAAAAAAAAGTATTTTTGCAAATATGAGATGCGCGGTGAAAACCAGGTACTTTTTCCAGACCTAAAAAGACACTTACCTTTATCTGTAAATGCTTTTAGATTTAATCAGCAAACCCTAAATAAAGCCAAAAAAACCAAATATTTAAATTTATGATGTAAATTATGATGAAAAATTTTAATCAAAACCAGAAAAAGATATTATTTTCTGTCGGTGTGGATAAACTTGAATCAAAATTTAGGAAACTTTCTAGTCCCCGCTTTCGAGAGTATGCCTCGTTTTACGATTTTGAATACCACGAAATTACTGATTATCCTTCCCTCGATAGAAAACCTCATTGGATTAAGGTTCACTATATTCTTAAACTGATGAACCAATTAAATGATGGAGATTTAATTGCTTTTTTAGATGCCGATATTGCAATAGTCAGAGGCGACATAGAATTAACAACATCTAAAAGCATAGGTTTATCCAAAGCTTGTGGTGACGTTTTTAATACAGGGGTTATTGCAGTTAGAGTTAATGATTTTAGCCGAAAATTTTTTGAAGCTGTCTGGAACAGAACTGATTGCTTTGAGCACCTTTGGCAAGAAAATTTAGCTGTCATTAAGTTACTGGATAATCTCTCAGAAGCAGAGATAGAAAAACACATTGAGATTTTGCCAAACAGTCTCAATGTCACCCTAGTCAGGGGAGAAGTTCCTGCGTATGACAAATATATCACTAATCCTTGTAAAGAACCCATTTCTAATAGTTAAACTTAAAAAAAACTAAACAAAAGAGGATATTTTAAGGATGCCAATATTCGTTGATAACTTAAATAAAAATGGCAAAATAGATGATATTCATTTAACCATAGCCATTGTAGGTTCTAGAAAGTATCAAGGCCAAGATTATGAAGGTACAAATTGGGATTTAATGTCTCCTAATTTAACGATATATGGCTTTGATGCCGATCATAAATCCTGCGAGCAAATGAATTCCAAGCTGCAAAAACAACAAATTAGTCACCAAGAAAAACACATACCTCTAGCTCTTTGGGATTCAGTAGGAACTGAAACTTTATATATTACTAAATCTCCGTACTGTAGTTCTTTGTATCCTCCTAATAAGTCTTATATTGATCGCTTTATAGAGAACCCCAGAATAATAGAGTTAGTATCTACAGAAAAAATTCAAACAACTACTTTAGATGATTTTTGTCATTCTGAGGGAATCAATGAAATTGATTTTATGCAAGTTGACACCCAAGGTGGAGAACTAAAAGTTTTAGAAGGTGCTAAGGATATTTTAAAAAGCGTTCTCTTCCTAAAAGTAGAAGTAGAGTTTACAAGTATGTATGAAAATCAGCCTTTGTTTGCTGATATTGATTTATATATGAGGAAAAGCGGCTTTACCTTCTTAGATTTTGAAACTTTGTATAGAGATTACCGTCGTAGAAGTTCCATAATTTCTCAACAGCATCCCGGTCAATTAATATGGACAGATGCTTTTTACTTTCAGGATTTGATTCAAAAGTCATCCGATGAGGAGTCGTTTAATAACACTCCAGAGAAGTTGTTAAAGTTAGCTTGTATTGCTGATATCCTAAATTTTTATGACGTAGCAATGGAAACCCTAGAGTGGTTAACTTGGAAATATGGCGATAATCCTAAGTACAATTTTGCTAACAACATAGCAGAGGTTTTATCTCAATTCCCTGATGTGGTTAAGCAAGAAGTGGGTGCTTTACCAGCGATGGAAAGAATCAAAGGTTATCTTGATAGTAAGTATTTTTTAAATCATCCAGTAGTTAAAGAAGATGAGTTATATTCAAATTTAAAATTAAGAAAATTTAATCTGATAATTTTTCCAGACTGGTCGCAACCAGAAGAAACGGTGGGATTAGAATTACAAGAAGTAATTAAAAGTCTGGTGACTCATCCAGATAAAAGTAAAATGACTCTCTTAGTGGATAACAGCAATATTAGTGCTGAAGAGGCAGATTTAATTTTATCTAGCGTGGCGATGAATTTGTTAATGGAGTCAGAATTAGAAGTAGATGAGGGACCAGAAATTGTTTTGGTTGGGGAATTGAGTCAAATACAATGGTCAGCTTTAATTCCTCAACTGCAAGGTCGGATTAAATTGGATAATGAGAATAAAGAAGCGATCGCTAAGGCAAAAGTACAAGAAATTTTTTCAATATAGAAAGCTAAAGTTATTACAGGATAATTTATTAAAATTATGATAACTGAAATTGTCGAAAAAGGTGTTTACTTTATCTTTTCACCAGTTAAAAAATGCTCTCATATATCAATTTGTATAGCAGAAGGTTTGAAAAAACTAGGAATTCCTATTTTTTCTAACATGGATTGTTGGTTAATCGACTTGAAAAATCAAGAATATTTGTTTAAAAACGATCGCCAAGTACATCCTAACAATTGTGCAATCGTAGTGGCCGATATTTATTTCATAGAAATGACAAATAACCACCCTTTATTTGATTTATTTTACGAACTCAATGAAGAAGTTATTTTAGTTATAATAGATCCCAATGATAGCGATCATGTATTAACTGGTAGAACAGAGAGATTAACAGCCGTAATTCGCGTGCATATGCACAAATTTAGGAAGTATCCAAGCCAATATATTCCCTGGGCATTTGGCATTTCTGAAAGGATAAGAATTGCTACGGAAAATAGTAAATTATTTTCCGAAAGAAAGCGACAAGTTTTAGCGGTATTTAGAAGTTCTTTAAACCAAAGTGTTAGAGTAGCAATGAATTTCTGTTTTATTTCTCATCTGCAAGATAAAATTGATATTAATCAAAATCCAATTACAGAAATAGGCAATAATATTTCATTAAATGATTTCGATTACTTATATTGGTCTCAATTCCCGACTCATCACATACCAAAATGGTTTGATTCCTTAAAAAACTCTATGTTTTGCTGTGCTTATGGAGGCAATTTTTATTACGCAGATTTAGATGAAAAGCTGTTAGAAAATTCTAATTTAGGACAAAAACCAGCTATAGCTAGATGGGATAGCTGGAGATTTTGGGAATCCCTGGCGTCCGGCTGTGTTTCGATTCATTTAGACTTTGATAAATATGGTTTTTTATTACCTATAAAACCTGTTAACTGGAAACATTATGTAGGAATAGATTTAGCCAATCCCCAAGAAGCAGCGCAAAGAATTATCGACGAACCAGAACTAATGGCTCAGATTGGATTAGAAGGTCAAAGATGGGCTTTAGAAAATTATGGTTCTGTACCTGTAGCTTGTCGCTTTTTAGATATTGTCTTAGGAGAAGAATTTGGCACGATAGAAAATTTGATTGATGCTGTAGAAGATATTTCTTAGTTTCGAGAAAAACATTTTCTTTTGATTTAGTATTAGCAATACCCCAGATTGGTCGCAACCGGAAGAAACCGTGGGATTAGAATTGCAAGAAGTAATTAAAAGTCTGGTGACTCATCCTGATAGAGCTAAGATGACTCTATTAATAGATAACAGCAATATTTCTGGTGAGGATGCAGATTTAATTTTATCTAGTGTGGCGATGAATTTGTTAATGGAGTCAGAATTAGAAGTAGATGAGGGACCAGAAATTGTGTTAGTTGGGGAGTTGAGTCAAATACAGTGGTCAGCTTTAATTCCTCAGTTGCAAGGTAGGATTAAATTGGAACATGAGAATGAAGAAGCAAAAGTTCAAGTCAAAGCAGATAGCATTCCATCGATAGCGGTGGATAGCTTAAAAGAAAAGTTGGATTGGATTGATTTATCATCAAAACAAATTATTCCCAAGCAGGATAATTTTGAGAATCAACCTATTAACAAAATTAAATCTGAATCATTAACAGAGAAAGATGAAGCTGAAAAGATTTTAAGTGAGTTAGAAATTTTAGAAAAAGGAACGACTGAAAGCGGTCAACCTCTAGGTTTTTTTAGAAAAATAGGAGATGTGGAAAGTTACTACGAACAGACACAAAAAGTAGTCAATGATATTCATTCCTTTATTTTCCAAAACCCAGATAATCAGACTGCTCATCAAATAGCTAAATGGTTTACTCTCAAAGC
>NZ_JAAHGT010000203.1:0-1217 GCF_010672385.1 Okeania sp. SIO2F4 | reverse complement strand
AAATAGGAGATGTGGAAAGTTACTACGAACAGACACAAAAAGTAGTCAATGATATTCATTCCTTTATTTTCCAAAACCCAGATAATCAGACTGCTCATCAAATAGCTAAATGGTTTACTCTCAAAGCCAAATTATTTCTCTATTTTAGTCAAGCAAATTTAAAAGAAATTTATAAAAAGCGTGCAGAAATTATCGAATTTGCCTTATCCAAGTCATTGCGACTTATACCATTTCTCAAAAAGAATGCTATACCCGATCGGGTGGGGAAGTGTGGGGAGTGTGGGGAGTGTGGGGAGGAGTAAACATAAGAATAATCAACATTAACTGGGGTATTTTTAGCAAAAAAGTAATTTCTCCTGTATTAATTACTTAATAACTGAAGTGCGACCTAAGCATAGCAATGCTTTTGGGAATTGGTATTACACTCATGGAAGGAAGCAATCTCCGCGCACCCCTGAGATTGCTTCCTATCGTCGCTGCGGACGACTATTCAACCGGATTCAAGATAAATTGGATAATGAGAATAAGGAAGCGATAATGCTGCGCATCACTACCGTGAACGCTCAAGCTAAAGCTGAGAAAATTGCATTATTCAACTAGACAACTAAAAATCAAAATAAAAATTGATTATGACAACCAGTATAGCTACTGAAAAATTGGATAGTCAAACCAGTTTTTCTGGTTCAGTTTATTTTTATCTATGCCATGAACAAGCTTATGAGCATTTAATGATTAATATAGCTGATGGCTTGAAAATATTAGGAATTCCATTTTATGCTAATTTCAATTATTGGAAAACAGAATTAGATTCAGAATCATATCTTTTTAATTATGATTTTAGTGTCAATCATTGGGATTGTTCAGTTGTAGTTTTAAGTAATCACTGGTTTGAAAATCATCAAAGCATACCTGAAGGTTTGTTCGATCAGAAAAGAAAATATGTAACCGTTTATTTAGATGATACAGATGGTCATAGTCTCCTATTATATGACCTAAATTCTACTTTAATGAACAATTTTGATATTGTTTTAAGAACGGGTTGTAATAATTTTGTTCAACATCCGAATAATTTACACCCTTGGTTTTTTGGTATCTCTAATCGAATTTTAAAATCGACTCAACAAGTTAGCAAATTTGAGCAACGAACACCTAATTTACTAATTAATTATAGAGTCAAACATGACACATTATTATTATTTGGTATAGATGCTTCGCTA
>NZ_JAAHGT010000202.1 GCF_010672385.1 Okeania sp. SIO2F4 | reverse complement strand
CAACGTATTTTTGACCCCTTCTTCACTACCAAACCAGTTGGTCAAGGAACAGGACTGGGGTTGTCTATTAGTTACCAAATAGTCACCGAGCAACATGGAGGGCAATTGCTATGTATTTCTCAACTGGAAAAAGGCACTGAATTTATTATAGATGTTCCGATTTAACCTAGTCCTTGTTATTAGTAAAATCTCACTAAAAACTTGAAATTTACCCAAATCAAATCTGAAAACCATCAACAACACTATTATGCTTAACCTTCCCAACTACTATATAAGTGAAAATTTATACCAAGGGACACGCACTCTAGTCTATCGTGGCCAGCGTACCTGTGACAATAAACCAGTAATAATCAAAATCTTACGCAACCCCCACCCCAGTTTCAATGAATTAGTCCAATTCCGCAACCAATACATCATCACCCGTCACCAGGAACATCAAGCAATTGTTAAACCTCTAGCCCTGGAACGCTATGGCAATGGCTATGCTCTAATCATGCCAGATGAAAGAGCTTACGCTCTTTCAGATTATTGGCCAAAATCAGAGCGAAGCCTCAGTAATTTCCTCTACATTGCTATTCAACTAGCAGAAGTTCTCCACTATCTGAGCATACAGCGCATTATTCACAAAGACATCAAACCCAGCAATATTCTCATACACCCGGAAACCAAGCAAGTCAAACTGATCGACTTTAGCATCTCGACTTTACTGCCCAAAGAACAACAACAACTAATAAATCCTAACGTTCTGGAAGGAACTCTAGCCTACATATCCCCAGAACAAACGGGACGGATGAACCGAGGAATTGACTATCGTACCGACTTCTATTCTCTGGGTGTGACATTTTTTGAACTTCTCACAGGAAAGTTACCCTTTGAAAGTAGTGACCCAATGGAATTAGTCCATTGTCATATTGCCAAAACACCCCCGAATCCTGATTCTCAACTCCCTACTCCCTTGGTCGATCTAGTCTTGAAATTAATGGCGAA
Organism: Okeania sp. SIO2F4; assembly: GCF_010672385.1. Taxonomy (GTDB): domain Bacteria; phylum Cyanobacteriota; class Cyanobacteriia; order Cyanobacteriales; family Microcoleaceae; genus Trichodesmium. Next base: position 11,162 of record NZ_JAAHGT010000202.1, on the reverse strand, counting down.
AAATGCGGAAGACCGTTATCAGAGTGCTTTGGGTCTCAAGCACGATCTAGAGCAATGTTTACAACAGTTAGAAACTACAGGAAAGATTACGCAATTTGAGCTAGGTAGCAGAGACTTTTGCGATCGCTTCATGATTCCAGAAAAGCTCTACGGACGCGAAACTGAAGTACAAAGACTCTTGGATGGATTTGCTCTTGTCACTCAAGGTGCAACTCTAATGATGCTAGTCACCGGATTTTCGGGAATTGGGAAAACAGCGGTGGTCAATGAAGTGCATAAACCCATAGTCAAGCAAAGAGGGTATTTCATTAAAGGCAAATTTGACCAGTTCAATCGCAATATCCCCTTCTCTGCATTTGTCATCGCCTTCCGAGACTTGATGGGACAATTGTTAGGAGAGTCCGATACCGAACTTGCTGTATGGAAAAGCAAAATTCTAGATGCAGTAGGAGAAAACGGGCAAGTAATTATAGATGTAGTACCGGAAGTAGAAAGAATAATTGGTACTCAACCAGCAGTGACAGATTTATCTGGCAGTGCAGCTCAAAATCGTTTTAATTTATTATTTAGTAAATTCCTGCGGGTATTTACCACAAAAGAGCATCCTTTAGTAATTTTCCTAGATGACCTACAATGGGCAGATTCAGCATCATTAGACTTGCTAAAGTTGTTGATGGAAGAGTCGGAAGTAGGTTATTTACTGGTGTTAGGAGCATATCGGGATAACGAAGTGTTTCCAGCTCATCCATTGATGTTGAGTTTGGATCAAATTAATAAACAGGGTGCTGAGATTGAGACTCTAACTTTAGCACCTTTGAGCGAGAAAGATATTACTCGTTTAGTAGCGGAAACATTAATATGTACAACAGAACTAGCAGCACCATTATCCGAGTTAGTGTATCAGAAAACAAAGGGGAATCCGTTTTTTGGGACCCAATTCTTGAAAGGGTTGCATGAAGACGGGTGTATTACTTTTAATATGGAAGCAGGTTACTGGCAGTGCGAGCTCTCAGAGGTGCGACAGTTAGCACTAACAGATGATGTAGTAGAGTTTATGGTAGGGAGGTTGCAGAAACTACCAGAAGCTAATCAGAATGTAATGAAACTAGCAGCTTGTATAGGGAACCAATTTGACTTGAGTACATTAGCAGTGGTGTGTGAGCAGACTCAAGATGAAGTAGCAGGAAATTTATGGCGAGGGTTGCAAGAAGGGTTTGTGATTCCTCAAACTGACACCTATAAATTTTTCCAAGGAGATGAACCGCAGGATAAAAGTCAAGAAAATATATCAGTAAATTATCGTTTCTTGCATGACCGGGTGCAACAAGCAGCTTATTCTCTAATTCCTGAAGAGCGAAAACAAGCTACTCATTTACAAATCGGACGGTTACTGTCAAAAAACCTGTCTCCAGAAGAAGAGAATATCAATATTTTTACGATTGTCAATCACTGGAACCAGGCGAGAGAATTAATCGCTGACCCCGCAGAACAAGACTATTTGATTCAACTCAATTTCAAGTCAGGAGAAAAAGCTAAAGGTTCAGCAGCTTACGCAGGAGCATTGCAATATTTTCAAACGGCGTTGTCTTTACTTGATGTAGAAAGTTGGCAAACGAATTATCCACTAACTTTAACATTACATGAAAATTATGCAGAAGCAGCTTATCTAACTGGTGATTTTGAATTGATGGAAACTATAATTGAGCAAGTTTTTAATCATCGGCAAGATTTGCTAGATTTGGTAAAAGTCCATGAAATTAAAATTCTGGCTAAGACGGCTCAAACTCAACAATTATCAGCTCTCAATATAGGTATAGAGTTCTTGGCTTTATTAGGTATTCAGTTCCCAGAATCACCTGAAATTGAGGATTTACAGGTGGAACTGGCAGCAATTTCCCAGTTAATGGACGGTAAAGCTATTGCCGATCTAGCTAATTTACCTTTGATAGAGGATAGGGAGCAGTTAGCCAAAGTAAAGATTCTGGCAAATTTAATAGTATCTTGTTATCAAGCTAAACCCAGTCTTTTCCCTTGGATAAGTTGTAAGCTCATGCAGTTATCTATTCAATATGGGAATACAGTACACTCTTCATTTATCTATTCCTGCTATGGCCTAGTTTGTGTTTTGGTATTACAAGACATTACATCAGCGACTGAGTATGGAAAAATTGCTTGTCAATTAGATTTAACTCCTCAAACTGGGGATGGAGTTGCTGGTACATTCATGGCTGGAACTTGCATCAGCCACCGTTCAACTCACATTCAAGAATCTATTCCCTTATTACTCAAGGTTTACCAAGCTGGACTTGAGACTGGGAACTTCCAATTTGCGGGGTTAGCCATCTCAAACCGTTCTCAATACTTTTATTTCATGGGTCATAACCTCTCTGCTGTTAAACTGGAAATAGCAAGTTCAAGTCATGCTCTCGCTACTATGAATCAAGAAAATGCTTTGCTTGCTCATCAAGCTTTTCAACAAGCTGTTCTAAATTTATTGGGAGAGTCGGAAACTCCATGGGAATTAATAGGAACAGTCTATAATGAAACTGAGTCTGTCCCATTGAAAATTGCTGCTAATCATCGGACAGCACTTAATTTATTTTATATGAATAAGTTGATTCTTTGCTATTTATTCGATCTGATTCCCCAAGCAGTAGAAAATGCTGCATTAGCAGAGTCTTATTTGGATGGGATTGTCGCTTTGTTAGAAGAGTATGTATGGAATTTCTATGATTCGTTGACTCAGTTAGCTCATTATGATGGTGCAGACACATCTGTGCAGAAAAGTATACTGGAAAAGGTTGAAACTAATCAGAGTAAAATGCAATATTGGGCAAATCATACTCCAATGAATGGTCAACATAAGTATGATTTAGTAGCAGCAGAACGTCACCGAATTTTAGGAGAACGATTTGAAGCGATCGAACTGTACGATCTCGCCATTGCCGGAGCTAAAGAAAACGAATATCTCCAAGAAGAAGCCGTCGCTAACGAACTGGCAGCTAAATTCTACCTCGACTGGGGAAAAGAGAAAGTCGCGAGCGGCTATATGCAAGAAGCCTACTATTGTTATGCCCGCTGGGGAGCCAAAGCTAAGATTAACCAACTAGAAGCAAAATACCCTCAACTACTTACCCCTATCCTGCAACAGCAACAAGTAGAAAATCCCCTTGATAGTATACAGCGAGTTACTCAAAGACAGACCTCAAAAACCAAGACTCAAACTACCAGCACAGGATTATCTGATGCCTTAGATTTGGCTTCCCTATTACAAGCAGCTCAAGCTATCTCCAGTATCATAGAATTGGAACCACTATTAGGTAACATTCTACAAATTATTCTCACCAATGCTGGCGCACAAAAAGCTGTTTTACTGGTTCGGGAAACTGACCAATGGCATCTGCGGGCGATAGCACAACTGGCGATAGATGGTACAATAGAAACTGATACTAATTCACAACCCCTAACTACAGACATTCCAGTCCCCATTCGCTTGATTCAATATGTGAAAAATACACAATCCGTTGTACTCATTAATGAAGCCAAAACTGAAATCACTGCCATCCTTGAAGGGTACTTGCTGACTTATCAACCCCAAAGTGTCTTCTGTGTGCCACTATTGCATCAAGGTCATTTAGTAGCTATTTTGTACTTAGAGCATCCGACAACAAAAGGGGTTTTCACTACCGAACGGCAAACAATAATTCAATTTCTCTGCGCTCAAGCTGCCATTGCTCTAGAAAATGCCCAACTCTATGAGCAAGCACAAAAAGCACTACGAGATTTACAAAAAGCACAACTACAAATAGTTCAAAGTGAAAAAATGTCAGCATTAGGGACTTTGCTGTCTGGTGTTGCCCATGAAATCAATAATCCTTTGGGGTTCATTGCTGGCAATATTGAAATAGCCCAAAATAACCTAGCTGACTTATTAGAACATTTGGATCTACTATATGAAGAGAATACTTTTGCTGAAAATATAACAGACCATGCTGAAGAGATAGATTTGGAATATTTGCGATCTGATTTTCCCAATATCTTAAAGTCGATGAATGTGGGAGTAGAGCAGATGAAAAATATCAGCACCAGTCTGAGAATATTTTCCCGCAAAGACCAAGAACATAAAACTAAATTCAATATCCATGATGGGATAGAGAGTACCTTAGTTATTCTCAAACATCGCACCAAGGCAAACGATAAACGTCCGGCAATAGAAATCATCAAAGAATATGAAGAACTCCCAGAAATCAACTGCTTTCCTGGTCAGTTGAATCAGGTATTTATGAATATTTTGGCAAATGCGATAGATGCTTTTGATGAAGCCAATGTTGGTAAAACTTATGCTGAGATTCAGGAGTATCCTAATCGGATTAAGATTGGCACTTCTAGAGTAGATGAACTTCAAGTACAGATAGAAATTCAAGACAATGGTTGTGGGATGAAACCAGAGACCAAAGACCGGATTTTTGAACAGGGGTTTACAACTAAAGGTGTGGGTAAGGGAACAGGTTTAGGGATGGCGATCGCTAAATCTATTATTACAGAAAAACATGGGGGTATAATTACCTGTGATTCCACAGTTGGAGAAGGTACAATATTTACGATCGCTCTACCAATTACCGAGAGTCATCCCATTTGATTCACCCCAACTGATGAAGAAAGGAGACCGGATCACGGATAATAGGTTTTTCAACACGATATTAAACAGACTTGCTCTGAAGTGAACAAGAAGAGACGTTCTATGGAACCTCCGTACAGATAAAGTTAAATGTTCTTGAAGTTGAGGTAAAAATGAAGTAAAATTGAAGTTGTTATCTTTGATCAATTTGGCTGGTAATGATGATGCTTAACTTACCTGGTTATAAAGAAATAAACCAAATATATACCGGAAACCGCACTCTAGTCTATAGATCTATCCGAGGCACTCCTCGGCAGCAAGTCATTATCAAAGTCTTACGCAACCCGCATCCCAACTTTCATGAACTGGTACAATTCCGCAACCAATACATCATCACCCGTCACCTGGAACATCCGACAATTGTTCAATCTCTAGCCCTAGAACGTTACAATAATGGTTATGCCTTAATCATGCCAGATTCAGGAGCGATCGCTCTAGTAGACTATTGGCAAAAATCAGACCTTTCTCTAACCAAATTTCTCAAGATCGCCATTCAACTCGCGGAAGCTCTCCACTATCTGAGCCAACAACGCATCATTCACAAAGACATTAAACCCGCCAACATCCTGATTCAGCCAGAAACCAAGCAAGTCCAACTTATCGACTTTAGTATCTCCAGTTTACTACCAACTGAACAACAACAACTGCTCAACCCCAATGTTTTAGAAGGCACTCTGGCCTACATATCACCGGAACAAACCGGACGGATGAATCGAGGAATTGACTACCGTACTGACTTCTATTCTCTGGGAGTAACATTTTTTGAACTCCTAAGCGGAAAATTACCCTTTGAAAGTAGGGACCCAATAGAATTAATCCATTGTCATATTGCTCAAATAGCCAAATTTCCACTCAAAACTCAAGTACCAGAAGTAGTGCAAAGTATAGTTCTCAAATTGATGAGCAAAAATGCCGAAGACCGTTATCAGAGTGCCTTGGGTTTGAAGCACGATTTAGAGAAATGTCTAAAACAGTTAGAAACAAAAGGAGAAATTACATCCTTTGAGTTAGGAGAAATGGATCGGAGCGATCGCTGGAGTATCCCAGAAAAGCTCTACGGTAGAGAAACTGAAGTACAAAAGTTACTTGATGCTTTTGATAGAGTTAGTAATCCCCCCCAAACCCCCCTTGGTAAGGGGGGAGAAGAAAGAGCAGAAATGATGCTAGTGGCAGGATTTTCCGGTATTGGCAAAACGGCTGTTGTCAATGAAGTTCATAAACCCATAGTTAAGCAAAGAGGCTATTTCATCAAAGGCAAATACGACCAGTTCAATCGGAATATTCCCTTCTCTGCATTTTTGTCAGCCTTCCGAGAGTTGATGAAACAACTATTGAGTGAGTCAGATACAGAATTGACAAATTGGAAAACCAAAATCCTCAAAGCTTTAGGAGAAAACGCTCAAGTTATCATTGAGGTAGTACCAGAACTAGAAAAGATTATCGGTACTCAACCACCAGTTCCCGAACTTTCAGGCAGTGCTGCTCAAAATCGCTTTAACCTGCTATTTCAAAAATTCATCACCGTATTTACCGCCCCCTCTCATCCGGTAGTGATGTTTTTAGATGACTTACAATGGGCAGACTCAGCATCGTTGAACTTAATGAAAGTCTTGATTAGCAGCACAGAAGGTGGATATTTATTGATCCTGGGAGCATATAGAGACAATGAAGTATTTCCAGCTCATCCCTTGATGTTGAGTTTGGGTGAACTAGAGAAAAATCAAGCGGTGATTTCTACCATCAGCTTGGAGCCATTAGCTCTAGAACACATCAATCAATTGGTAGCAGGTAGTCTCAATTGTAGTCAGGAATTAGCTATACCCTTAACAGAATTAGTGTATCAAAAAACCCAAGGCAACCCATTTTTTACCACACAGTTTTTGAAAGGGTTATATGAAGATAGACTCATTAGATTCAATCAAAATTTAGGTTATTGGGAATGTGACCTGGTGAAAGTGCGTGATGCAGCTATTACAGATGATGTAGTGGAATTCATGGCCGGGCGGTTGCAGAAATTGACAGCAGCAACTCAGAAAGTGTTGAAGTTAGCTGCTTGTATTGCGAATCAATTTGACTTAGAGACGTTAGCAGTAGTGTGTGAAGAATCCCTCGAGGAGGTAGCAAGAGATATTTGGGGAGCATTACAAGAAGGGTTGATTTTACCCATGAGTGAGGCTTACAAGTTTTTCCATGGTAGTGTAGATAAGACTAAAACTCAGATGGTAACAGTGGGTTATCGTTTTTTACATGACCGCGTGCAACAGGCAGCCTATTCTTTGATTCCAGAACAGGAAAAACAAACAACCCATTACCACATCGGACAATTGTTGCTGGAACAGATCCCTCCAGAGGCGAGAGCAGACCACATTTTTGAGGTTGTCAATCAATTAAATTATGGAAAAGGCTTAATTAGCCAACAAAAAGAACAAGATGAATTAGCCAGACTCAACCTGATAGCCTGTCGCAAAGCCAGAGCTGCCACTGCTTATCAAGGGGGTCGTGAATATGCCAGCACAGGATTATCCTTGCTAGGAGAAAATGCCTGGGAAAGTGAATATGAAATGAGTCTGGAATTCCATAACTTAATGGCAGAATTGGCTTCACTCTGCGGTGATTTTGAGGCGATGGAAGAGTACATTGAAATGGTAATTACACACGCACATACTTTACCGGAACAGGTGAATGTTTACCTAATTAAAATTCTATTTAATGTTTCTCAGAATCAACCGACTCAAGCTATTGCAATTGCCCAAGAATTCTTACAAAAATTAGGTATCACCTTTCCGGAAAAACCTACAAAAAAGGATATTCAACAAGCAATTGCAGAAGTTGAAACACTAATTGGAGACAGGGAAGTTGAAGAATTGATTCACCTTCCTCAGATGACAGATATCGAAAAGATAGCCATTGTCCAGATTACTAACAGCATTATTCCAGCTACTTTCATGTCTGCTTCTCCCTTATTTCCCTTACTGGTTTCTTTTTCAGTAAAGCTATCAATTCAATATGGAAACATATCAGTTTCAGCTTTTGCTTATGCTTGCTATGGCATCATTGCTTGCAAAATCAAGCAAGATGTGGATACCGGTGTCAAGTTTGGTCACTTAGCACTTGAACTCGTTGCCAAAATGGATGCAAAAACTGTCAAATCTCAGGTATTATGTGTATTAGGATACTTCATATTACACCGTAAATATCACATCAAAACAACGCTGCCACTGCTGCAAGAGGGGTATACGACTGCAGTAGAACTCGGAAACCTACAATACACCGGATATAATGCTCAAACGCTTTGCTACAATTCTTTTTGGTGCGGTCAGCCCCTTGTCACCTTGGAGGTGGAAACTCGCACCTACTGCAATGCTCTAGTGCAATCAAATCTCTTGACAACAGCCAGTAGGTGTCGCATCCATTGGCAATCTATGTTGAATTTGCTAGGAACTGCAGAAGATCCAACTATCTTATCCGGAGAAGCTTTCCAAGAAGCTGAGTCCATACAATTGCTTGAAGCTAGTCAATTTGCTGCATTGTATTTCTTCTATTCATATAAGCTGATGCTTGCCTACTTGTTTGAAGAAATTGAATCAGCTCAAAACCATGCCGTTGAGGTCAGACGCTATTTAGTTGCGGGTGTGGGACTCATTGGTGAAGCGGTGTTTTATTTCTATGATTCTTTGATTGCTCTAGCAGCTTTGAGTTCAAAATCCCAGGAAATATCAGAAATATTCCCACAAGTAGAAGAAAACCAAGCACAACTGCAAGAGTTCTGGGCAAATTATGCTCCCATGAATTATCAACATAAAGTTGATTTGGTAGCAGCAGAAATTTGCCGAGTTAAGGGACAAAAAGCAGAAGCCATAGAACTTTACGATAGGGCTATTTCTGGAGCAAAAGCAAACGAATATATCCAAGAAGAAGCCATAGCTAATGAACTGGCAGGCAAATTCTACCTCGACTGGGGCAAAACAAGAGTCGCTGCCGACTATATGATTGAAGCCTACTACTGCTACGCCCGTTGGGGGGCAAAGGCTAAAACCAACCAGCTAGAAACAAAATATCCCCAACTCCTCAGCCCGATCTTGGAAAAAAGAGAATATGATAATTTCCATAACAGTTTGAGTTGCACTCAAGTCTCAGATACAGTCACTACCACAGCTCTTTTCCTAGACTATACATCTGCCATCAAATCCTCCCAAGCTCTTTCCGAAGAAATCGAACTTGATGGGTTGCTGTCTAAATTGATGGAACTCCTAATTGAGAATGCCGGAGCTAACAAAGCAGTATTATCATTAAACAACTCTGACAATTGGGAAATTGTGGCTCAATGCAATCACGACACTTGTGACTTATCGACTACTCCTGTAGCTGAAACCGAAACCCTACCTAGAAGCATCATCAACACCGTCAAACGGACTCAAAAGACTCTGCTACTCAACAACCTTGAACAAAACAACACCTTCAGTGCCGATCCTTATTTGCTCAAACAACCACCCAAAAGTCTCCTTTGCACGCCCATTCTCAACCAAGGAAAACTCATTGGCATCCTCTACCTGGAAAACAACCTCACGACAGAAGCTTTCACTCCAGAACGCATAGAAGTTCTCAACCTGCTTACCACCCAAGCAGCCATCTCTATCGAAAACGCCAGACTTTACCAAGAGTTAGAAGACTATAGCCATAACCTAGAAGTTCAAGTTCAACAGAGAACCCAAGAACTCCAAGAGAACAACCAACACTTACAACAAACCCTGGAAAAATTGCAGCAAACCCAAGCTCAACTTATTCAAACCGAAAAAATGTCTTCTTTAGGGCAAATGATCGCCGGAATTGCTCATGAAATAAATAATCCAATTACTTTTATCTCAGGTAATATCACTCACGCTCGCCAATATGTCCAGGACTTACTCGACTTGATCGACCTTTATCAGGAGGAGGGAACCGCTCCCAGTGTCGCTATACAAGAGAAATTAAAAGAAATAGATCTAGAATTCTTATGTAACGACATAGAAAAAATATTTGATTCCATGGAAACAGGAAGCACTCGAATTCGCCAGATTATTCTCGGTTTACGCAACTTCTCCCGTCTCGACGAATCCCAAAGAAAGCAGGTAGATATCCATGAAGGATTAGAAAATACCTTAATGATTTTGCAACATCGCCTCAGAGGTAATGACTCCCACCCAGATATTGCTATAGTTAAAAACTATGGTCAACTACCCCTGATTAACTGTTACGCCAGTCAACTCAATCAAGTGTTTCTACAAATTCTCACCAACGCCATTGATGCTTTAACTACTTCCGAGGCGCATGATTGTCCGCAAATTAATATTAGCAGCGAAATGCTAGACGCGCAAACAGTAAGGATTCGTATTGGTGACAATGGGTCTGGAATCAGTAAGACTGTTGAGCAACGTATTTTTGACCCCTTCTTCACTACTAAACCAGTCGGTCAAGGTACTGGACTGGGGTTGTCTATTAGTTACCAAATAGTCACCGAGCAACATAGAGGGCAATTGCTATGTATTTCTCAACTGGAAAAAGGCACTGAATTTATGATAGATATTCCCATTTCACCTAGTCATTGTCATTAGACATCTCCAGAAAAGAGGGAATAGGGAATAGGGAATAGGCACAAAGAACTGATAATTTATGTACGATAATTGATTTTATTTTTGATTTTTGGAGATGTCTATTAGTGAAATCTCATCAAAAACTTGAAATTTACCCAAATCAAATCTGAACACCATCAAAAACACTATTATGCTTAACCTTCCCAACTACTACTTAAGTAAAAATTTATACCAAGGAACACGTACTCTGGTCTATCGTGGCCAACGGAACTGGGACAAGAAACCAGTAATTATCAAAGTCTTACGCAACCTTCACCCTAGTTTCAATGAGTTAGTCCAATTCCGTAACCAATATATGATCGCCCGTAATCTGGAACATCCAGCCATTGTTAAACCTCTAGCCCTGGAACGCTATGGCAATGGCTATGCTCTAATCATGCCAGACTCAGGAGCTTACGCTCTTTCCGACTATTGGCCAAAATCAGAGCCTAGTCTCACAAATTTCCTCCACATTGCTATCCAACTAGCAGAAGTTCTCCACTATCTAATTCAACAGCGCATCATCCACAAAGACATTAAACCCAGCAATATTCTCATCGACCCAGAAACCAAGGAAGTCCAGCTCATCGACTTTAGCATCTCTACTCTACTACCCAAAGAACAACAACAACTGATTAGTCCCAATGTTTTAGAAGGAACTCTAGCTTACATTTCCCCAGAACAAACAGGAAGGATGAACCGAGGGATTGACTATCGTACAGATTTCTATTCTCTAGGTGTGACATTCTTTGAACTTCTCACAGGAAAGTTACCCTTTGAAAGTAGTGACCCAATGGAATTAGTCCATTGTCATATTGCCAAAACACCCCCGAATCCTGATTCTCAACTCCCTACTCCCTTGGTCGATCTAGTCT
>NZ_JAAHGT010000201.1 GCF_010672385.1 Okeania sp. SIO2F4 | reverse complement strand
CATGGCCAGTAGTAGGAATTTGGTTCACAGCATTAGGTGTGAGTACAATGGCCTTCAACTTAAACGGTTTCAACTTCAACCAGTCCATCATCGATTCTAGTGGTCGTGTGGTAAATACTTGGGCAGATATCATCAACCGGGCTAACTTAGGAATGGAAGTAATGCACGAGCGTAACGCTCACAACTTCCCTCTAGATTTAGCTGCAGTAGAAGCTCCTGCTATCAAGGGTTAATTTTTTAATTAGCTAATAAAAACGCTCTCCATTTTTGGGGAGCGTTTTTTTTATTTTTATCAGGACTTACGCAAACATTGCTGAATCAAGGGATGATACCAAATCCGGTATAGATATCCCTGTTATATCCCACCCTATAAAGACCTTGCATGGAAGGTCTCTACCAGGTTTTCGTGGTTTACTCAAAACGGGTGCGTTTAACCCGGATTTGGTGAGTATAAGAATCTGGCTGAAAAGTCGTCCACAGCTACGATACGATAGGAAGTAATCTCGCGCAACCCCTGAGATTGCTTCCTTCCACTCCGTTCTAGTCGCTGCGGACTTACAATAACTAATCATCCGGATTTGATCTAAGTGGGGTGGACATCCTACCTGCCCGAAAATATAAGAAACGGGCAAGATAGCCATTCTACAAAACTATATATTATGATGCGTCGGCTAATTAGTTTATTTTTAGCGATTATATTTTGGCTTTTCACCCCTAGTGTAAGTCTTGCCCAAAATAATATTAATAATCTTGATAACCTCCCACCAGAAAAAGTTCAAGAATTAATTTCTATTAGACATAGTATTACTACTATTGACGAACTAGAAAAAAGGGGTGTACTTTCAGAAACTCAGGTAACAACAGAAACAAGATATTACTTGGAAAAATCTCAACTTATTGTTGGGGAAAAGTTAAGCTTAGAACAGATTATACAATTAACTAATAACTACGAAATAGTTACACCAGGAAGCCAAACAAATATAATTCAAAAAATCGCTGGTTTTGTGACTTTTACAAATATTATCTTGACTGCAGCAGCAATTTTACTTGTGTTGGCAGTGGGATGGTTAGCTTCTCTATATTTAATTCCTATTCTGATGCTAATTCCAGGATGGGGTTATGAAATTATTATTTACTTAGTTTGTTTTGGTGCTATTGTTGGTGGCAAATTATTAACAGGAATAGGTGAATTTATTGCTTTTCCTGGTTGCTTAGGGTTAATTGGTGCTATTAGTTTTAGCCACTATCTGCATAGAAATTTTTTCCAAAAGCTTGTTGATGATAAAAACAGTTATCCTTATTATCTTGATAGTTTAATTCTGTTTATAATTTGGGCGATCGCTGCTATTGTTTATCAAAGTTCTCTCCTTGGTTTTATTGCTATTATTGCTTTGGAAACTTGTCTTGGTTTCTCTGTAATTATTACGCCTCTTCGTTATATGATTGGTTTTACGGAAAGAGATGTAATTCCCAGGGCAATGTCTGCTTCTTTAATTTTATTAACTCTATATGTTAGTACAGAAATAGTAAATGTTGAACTTCCCTATATGGGAATTTTTTCTACAGGAGTTTTATTTGTTGGTAGTTTTGTTTATTTTCTTGGAACTTTAATTGTTTCTAGCAAATGGTATGACTATGAGAAGTTTAATATAAATCGTTATCTCTGGTTACAATTTTTGACAATAGGATCGGGTGTTGCTGCGCTTTATGTTGGTTCGGTTTGGCAAGTTTTATTATTACAAAGAATTGGCGGTACGTTCTTTTTCTTGTATCTGATTGAAAAATATTTTGAATTGCCTTGGCAGGAAAAATTATGGGCTTGGGCAACTTTAGGTTTGGCGGTTATTTTGTATTTATCTGCTTTAGTAGCTAAACAATATCCAGAATATTTCTTCTTAGTAAATTAAAATTTAGAAAAGAAGTAAGAAGTTCATTAATTGATAATGGATAATTGATAATTACCTCTAAATTTTGCCTACCTGCTTAATAAATACTGGATTTCAATCTCTATTTATGAAAACTGCTTAAACTGTAAATATATTCTTGCTTTTTTCCAGTTTAGTGAGGTTAAATAAAAAAATGAAACCAATAAAATACTTTGCTCGGCGTAGAAAAAAATCTTGGCAAATTTTATTAGGAATTATAGCATTTATAAGTTTTGCTATAGGAGGTTTTGCGGTAAACCAGTTGCTAATAACTACTTCTAATAATTCTCCAATAGTTTCTCAAAGAAATAATTCTTGTGGTAGCCTTAGTAGTGGAATTACAGATAATGCAATCGCTACCTACTACGCGAAAGATATATATCCTTGGACAAATCAAATTAAATGGAATTGTGTCTATAATATCAAAGATTTCCCTGGAAATAATATTAATAAACGCTTTAATGCTGCGCGAGATGCTGCGGCAGCAAACGGTGGAGGGGTAGTCTATTTTCCTGCAGGAACATACAACTTTACTGATAGTATTAAACTCAAGAATGGTGTGATTATTCGTGGCGAAACACCCAAAGTTAAAAATGCTAAATCAAACTCTTTTTTACCTACTACTAAATTAGTATTTCCCAAATATGAACCTCAACTTTCTGGTAGTGGCACGCCTAATAATACGGCATTTAAAAATATCTCTACAAATACACCAGATAGAGATAGTAATATTGGTCTAATTAATCTTGATATTAACCGGGCTGTTATTAAGATTAAAGCTGACTTAGATAATGGCAAAAATCAAAATATTATTATTTTTGGAGTTCGGAGTAATAATGTTGCTGAACCAGACCCGGAAGTTCCAGATATTAATTTTCAAGAATCTTGGCAAAGACTTAGTTATCGATTTGCAGCTAATATCATAGTTAATGGCTATGCTAATGTTTTAATTAGTAATAATCGCCTCAACGATCGAATAACAGATAATTATAATCAACCAGGCTACAAAGTTAAGTCACGGGATAAAAAGTCAATTATTACTTATGAAAATGATGAGGTTACTTTCAGTTATACAAATCACTATGGAATGATCATAAATCGTGACAAAGCAAGTGGTTTTAAGTTAGCAGCAACTCCAAAAACAGAACCAGGATTATTTCGTCAGGGAATAGTAGTTAGAGATAATTGGATTTATCATACAATGCGGGTGGGAATTATGGCTGCTGGTAATGGTTTGATAATTAAAGATAATCAGATTAAAGACCAAGAAAATAAACAGTATTGGATAGATCCCAGAGGTAAAAGGGAGACTACAGGAGCAGTAACTTTAGAAAATAGGGGTATTGATTGGTCTGGATGGAATGTTTTAATTGAGGGAAATAATTATGAGGTTTATAGACATAGGATAGGAAATAGTAATTATTTGAGTACAGATGGAGAGGGGATTTTAATTCAGGAATGTTGTGGTGGTACGAAAGTCAATGGAGTTGTAATTAAGCATAATCTGGGTAATGCTTATATTGGTTTATATAAGGTTCGAGATATTCGTAATGTCAGTATTTTTGATAATAAAATAACATCCAATATTTTTGTGATGGCTGATACGAATAGCACGCCTTATTCTATGGAAAATGTGAGAGTTAAAAATAATCATGTAGCTGGTAAAATTACGATGAAAGCTAGTTTAGGTGGTCGGGGAAATTTGATTAAAAATAATATTGGTAAAGGTAAGAGTTTTATAGAATATTCTTGTGGAATTATGGTCAAGAATAATTCTGGTTTTGATGTGGAAAATTGTTATTAAAGAAGGATTCAACAAATGAATATTAACATTAAGGTAAATCTAATATAAGCACTATTAATTTTGTTGAATCACCAATTGAGCAAGGCGCTTAAAAATACTCACAACAGTATATAAATCCTCTTCACTATCTATAGAAAATAAACGAGATAATCCATATTGGGTACTATCTATTTTAAGTAGTTTGACAAATCTAAACTCACTACCATTTGTCACAAATCCAAAAGCCGGTTGTTTGAGTTCTGGAGAATCTAACATATAAGCTAATATTTGAGGAATTCCAACATTTAATGAATATTCAACCCGTTTTGCTTCAATTACTAATACCCAAAATTGAGGAGTATAAACCAATATATCAATTTTACCTATAACGATAGTTCCTTCATCTTCGGAAGTAATTTTTATCTGTTTTTTAGCAGATAGAAAAAAGGGTTCGCGATAAAAACCTGCTCCCTTCAATAAAGGTGATAATACGACCATTTTGACTAGAGGTTCTAACATCGGACGTTTAGAAAGACGTAAATAATCTGCTTTTACCTGTGCTAATTCTTGTTTTTCTAAATCGGTCAATTCTGGTAAATTTTCTTGCCACTCCGGGAAAAAAGTTGATTCGTCTACGCGTTGTAAACCAAAATTTTATTCTAAAGTATATAGGTCTATTTGGCTAGCTGGTATTGTTTGAACCATGATGTATTTTTGATGATTTTTTCCTCTTATATTAGATCAATAGATAGGTTACGGCTAATAGGAAAAAATTTTATTATGAGTGTAGAATTATTTGTGCTTTTTCATTTTGCGTTTTGCTACAGGACATATCAACACTCTTAATTGATTAATTGATAAAAAAGTTTTTGTTTGTAGTAGGGCTTTAGCCCACGATATCTTATATGAAATATAAAAAATTCTGCAAATATACGAATTGCCCCATCACCGTTTAGTAGCAAAAATTAATGTATTTCATATTAGGGCTAGAGCAATACTACGAGAGCTTCTAATTATAACCATTGAACCGGACAAGATATAATTTATTTTGTAAGCATTCAGTTAGCTCCCGGTCAGCAAGCCTCCTGGGTATTCAATAATTAATAATTAATAATTAATTCGCGCCTTGAAGCCTCCCCTTTTAAAGGGAAAAAGCGGAGGCTTTATACCTGAATTTTTCGGTAACTGCGAAATTCAGCAAATAATGAATAATTCTTTGCTATAAAGTTTAAGTTTTCGCGACTATGCGCGTCTTAGGCATTTTATAACTTTTTTTTGCCTACCTACTTAAGTTAATAATTTATAGCTTACGGCTGAATGCTTACTTTATTTTTAATATCCACTAGCAGCCATATCAAATTCATAAATATAGTCAGCTCTTTCAATTTTTGTAGTGTAATTTCCATCAGGATATAGAGTCAGTAATCTTAATCCGGGTGGCTTTTTATCTAGAACAAATTCGGAATTTTCTGGTTCAAATTGAATACAAGTAGAAGGGGTTGTTAAATAACGAACACCATTTATTTCTGTTTCAAATTCTTGATGAACATGACCAGACAAAACAATTTTTACCTGTGGATAACGATTAATTATATTTAATAATAGTTCTGGGTCATGTAAAATAATTCTATCCATCCATTCTGAGTTAATTTTTATAGGAGGATGATGCAAAGTAATTAAAACTGGTTTGTTTCCTATCATTTTTAGTTGAAATTCTAACCATTCGAGACTTTCTGGGCAAACTTGACCATACACACATCCAGGCACATTGGTATTTAGCAATAAAAAGTACCACCCACCAATTTCAAAAGATTTTTTGGCAGAAATAGGAGCACAATTTAACTGCTGTTCCATAATAGGTAAACGGTCATGGTTTCCTGCTATCCAGTAAGTGGGAATATTTAGGGGACTAATTAAGGATGCTAGACGTTGGTATGATTCGGGGGTTTCATCTTGGGAAATGTCCCCAGTGAGTAGCAGCACATCTGGCTGGGGTTGTAATTGTCCCAGTTTCTCTAAAACTTTTAGGAAAGATGTTTCGGTGGAAACTCCATACATTTTTCCCTGAGTGGGGTCTGCAAATAGATGGGTGTCGGTAATTTGGGCGACAAGTACAGGAAATTGAGACATAATGGTTAATCAGAAAGTTTTGATATATCAAGGATAAGAATCTTAAAGATAGCTTTAAATATTTGTCCATAGTGCAATGGAAAACAAGACCATAAGTGATTTAGATCGCATTCAGTTTTAGGCTTGCTATATTTCCTGGGATAGTGTATATTAATGTGTGTGGGTAAAAATGGCGGCATGGCCAAGTGGTAAGGCAAGGGTCTGCAAAATCTTTATCCCCAGTTCGAATCTGGGTGCCGCCTTTGATTTTAGTTATATTACTGTTGTTGACCAAAAAATAAGGTCTCAAGCATCTCTCTTTTAAGAGAATGAAAAAAATAAACTTCAGTATTTCATGATAACTGGTAACTGAAATTACCTTTGATTAAGGTGTTTTTTTTGTTGTTAATTTGTTGGCAAGCATTCAGCCGTCAGCTAGCCTCTTTCAGAGGAGCTAACGCTAACAGCTATCAGCTAAGGTATTTAGTATTTAGACCATATATTTAATTTTTCTCAAAGGCAATATAGAGAATATAAAATCTAGATACACAACAGCTTATAATTTATTTGCCTAATTTATTTGCCTAATTTATTCAAAAAGCGCTCGAGCTGAGTGCTAATAGCTGAATGCTTACATTTGTTGGGCTATTTTAATGCTGCTTTGAGAGCGTGCCAGCTTAATAAAACACATTTAATTCTGATGGGAAACTGAGAGACTCCTTGAAAGATATTTAGCTTTGGTAAATTATCTAAAAGACTAATTTCTCCTTTGAGCATTTGACGGAATTTTTCTATTATTTCTAATGCTTCTTCTACAGTTTTTCCTGACAATGTTTCTGCCATTAAATCTGCTGAGGCAATGGTTAATGCACAACCTTTTCCTTGAAATTTTATATCTTCTATAATCTGATTTGTTTGGTTAAATTTTATTGTTAATTCGATACGATCGCCACAGATAGGATTATTTCCTAGTTGCTGCTGATGTATTGGGTTAGTTTTGCCTTGGTTTTGTGGGTGTTTAGCGCGTTCGAGAATAGTTTGATATTGGAGGTTACGAAGATGATTTTGGGTATTCATAATTATTAAGGGAACAGGGAACAGGGAACAGGGAACAGGGAATAATACAAATATTATAAATGTTTGCTACATTTTCTTGAGTAGGGAAGTGGGGGAAGGTAGGGAGGTTGCATGCAACGTCCCTACACATAATAATAATTAATACCAAACTTCGCGAGCTTGAGAAACGTTATAACAATAATAAAGTAGCACAAAATAATTCTATATCACAAGTTTGTTAATCGTTGATAATCAGCAAAGGTATCAATATCTATTTCTCCTTTGGGAAAATCAACAGTTGCAACTTGGTGAGAATAATTTTTGATGATTTGTTTAGCACCTTTGGCTGTTTTTAAATTGAGCATTTCTGGAAAAAATTTAGCACTAAATAAAGCAGGAACTCCGAAAGTACCAGAATATTCACAAGCAACTATTGCCTTACCTGTTAAATAATAAACATCAATAATTTTTTTGATAATTTGAGTAGAAACAAAAGGTTGGTCACATAGCATTAATAGTACAGCTTCTAGATTTTCTTGAGTTGCTTCGAGGCTATTAATACCAACTTTTATTGAAGTATTCATTCCCTCTTGCCAATCACAATTTTTGACAATTTTTACAGGAAAATTGCTAACTTCAGGAAATATCAGATCGGCATAAGCACCCAAGACTAAAACTATTGGCGTACAACCAGAATTAACAGCAATTTCCACAGTATTAAAAATCAAACTATGCTCTTGATAAATTAACAATTGTTTGGGCTTACCTAAACGAGTTGAAGCGCCAGCAGCTAAGATTATAATTCCGATAGATTTATTCATTATTTGAGGACGTTTAGCTTGAAAATGTGGGTGAAAAAACCTAACCCCCCAACCCCCTTCCCTACAAGGGAAGGGGGAGGAATATTCTCCCCTCTCCTTCTAGGAGAGGGGTTGGGGGAGAAGTCTTCCGGGTTGCTCAAACTTACCCACCATTTTAGTCTAGACAGGCTAATTTTCACTGTGAATTGGTAGTTGACGGTGACGTAAAAAACCTGCCGAACGGTTAGTTATAACTGCTTGAATTTCGGCAATAATTGCTAAAGCAATTTCTTGGGGATTATCAGCGCCAATATCTAGACCGACTGGAGCATATAAATGTTTTTTGTATTGCTCATCTATGGAAATTTCTCCTAATAATTTTTCGGTTCTTCTGCGCGGTCCGAGTATTCCTAAATAACGCAACGGTAAAGGTAAAATATTTTGGAGAATTGTCAAATCATATATATAGTTATGAGTCATTACAACTGCCACAGTTTTTTCATCTAAAATTACTGATTTTGGGAGTTTTTCATATTCGGAAATAATTATATCATCAGCTTCGGGAAATCTGGTGGAAGTGGCATAAGCAGGGCGATGGTCTAATACTGTGACAGACCATCCTAATTGTTTGGCAAAATATACTATAGGTATGGCATCGTGACCAGCACCAAATATTACTAGAGATAGGGGTGGATGAATTACTTCTATAAAGGCTTCTATATTATGAGTAGATATGTGAAATGATTTACCCGATAGTTGAGCATTTTTGCCATGATTTAGTAATAGTTGAACGAGAGAATAATCAGTTATTTTGGTAGTAAAATCACCATCTGGGGATAACATTAAGTGATGGTGTTCTATAGCTTGACTTTTAAATATTGTGACTAATACTCCTGGTTGTCTATCCTGAAGACAGTTAGCAAAAAATGACATTAAAATTGTTCCATTTTCACCAAATAAAGGTTCGATCAAAATATCAACTATTCCCTGACAACCCATCCCTAAACCCCAGAGAATATCTGCTTCGGAGGTAGTGTCGTAGGAGACCAGGCGAGATTTTTGAGAATTCATTACTTCTTGCGCTTGCTCAAAAACGTCACCTTCCAGACAACCACCACTGAGGGAACCTACCATTTCACCTTTGGAAGTCATCAACATTCGCGCTCCTGGTCGGCGATATGTGGAACCTGCTACTTTGACAATAGTGGCGAGAGCGATGGTTTCTCCAGAATTTTTGAGTTTGTTGTAGGTTGTAATAATGTCTTGTAATTCTTTCATATTAGGTAGTAGGGAGTAGGGAGTAGGGAGTAGGGAGTAGGGAGTAGGGAGTAGGTAGGGACGTTGCATGCAACGTCCCTACAGAAAAAGGAAGACTGAAATTGAAGTAAATATTGAAAAATATTGTTGGGGCATTCTCCAATTATCAAATATATTCACAGCAAGAATTTAACTTCTGACTTTATTTTAATGATGGTAGATAACTAACTTTAGCCCATGCAGCAATAATCTTACCTAACCATTGAATCTTGTCATGAGACTGATAGGCAAGAAGATGATAATCTTGATGGGTAGTTTTAATTAACAAACCCCATGATGAGAATCTATTTCCTTTAAAACCGCTAGTTTTAACTTGTTGTATATATTTAATTTTTGAGCGCCTAATTTCTTGTTTTTTTTCTTTAAAACTACCTAATTTTTCATTAAAAACTAGGCAGTCAAATCTAAAATCAAAGCTTGCTTTTGCTAGGAAAAAATATAGGATTATATAGACTTGATTAAAAATTTTAGCCGCAAAAAAATACATCACTAAAGGAATAAAGAAAAATATAAAAGTTAAAATACTGATTAAATAATCTTGAATCAGGATAAATGAAGTTATCAGCAATGTAGCAATAAAAATACAGAATAGTATCCAAGCTAAAAGGCAAATAATTGCGAATGTAAGTAAGTATCTCATACCATTTGGACGGTAAACTAATAGAAGTTCACTGTTAGGAGAGTAGAATATTCTAAACCCTTTAGGAGGTGGAATAATTGGTAACATATATAGAAGCAAAGATAATCAAGGAAGTAAGTCAAAACTCAAAATTAACAGAAGTTTATAATTTTTTTATCGTAATTGATTGACTTTTAGTAAATATCTATTTTAGGGCTAGAGCAATACTACGAACTTTAATTGTAACTATTCAACCGGACATAGTTTTATTTGTATAATTTTTTTTTAATTGGTATTAATTGGGGATTAATTTTCGGAAAATCAAATATTTTTCTAGGGATGTTCTATGGAATAACGCTACTAGACCGACAGAGCTAAAATGGTGCGTTACTACGGATTATTAAATACCTTTCACAGTCTATATTTTAGCCGTCTAACGCACCCTACAAATCTTCCTGTTCCCTGTTCCCTATTCCCTATTCCCTATTCCCTATTTTATAATTTATCTGGAGCATTGACTTAATCAAAGAAGAACGATATAATGCGTCATAAACAGTACTATTATACAGACTGTGTTTTCCGCGCATACAAAACACACATATGAAATCCATTAGAACCAAGCTCAAACTTAATAACAAGCAGAAAACTCTGATGGCTCAACACGCAGGTTACTCACGTTGGTGTTATAACTGGGGTTTAAGTTTATGGAATGCTGCTTACAAGACTGGTGAAAAACCTAATATTCGTATAATTAGAGAAGTTTTTACTAACCACACAAAGCCTTTATATCCTTGGATGAAAAAGTTGTCATCTAAAGTTTACCAATATGCTTTCCGAAATTTAGGTGAAGCATTTAAAAGGTTCTTTAAAGGATTAGGAAAATACCCAAAGTTTAAAAAGAAGGGTAGGTCTGATTCTTTCACAATTGATAATTCGGGAAAACTAATAGAATTAAATGGATGGAATCATAAATTACCTTTTATTGGTATTGTCAAAACTTATGAACCCATTGAAGCAACAACTAAAAAAATCACCATTAGTAGACAGGCTCGAGATTGGTATCTTAGCTGTAGCTATGAATTTCATCCTCACAACCCACCCCTCTTGCTCCCCTCCCAGGAGGGGATGGGGGTGGGTGATATTATCGGTGTAGATTTAGGTGTAAAAACATTAGCAACTTTAAGTGATGGGAAAGTGTTTGCAAGTGTAAAGGCTTACCGATCCTTGGAAGAGAAGCTCTCTAGACTACAATACCTAAACCGCAATAAAATAATTGGTTCTGCTAACTGGAAAAAAGCACAACTTAAAATAGTGGCATTGCATGGAAGGGTAGCAAACATCCGCAAAGACGCACTTCATAAACTGACAACATACTTAGCCAAAAACCACGGCAGAGTTGTCATAGAAGATTTAAACGTCAGGGGTATGTTAGCTAACCATAAGCTGGCGAAAATCAGTTAGCAGATAGTGATTTTATGAATTTAGGCGACAGCTTAAATATAAATGCCAATGGTATGGTTCTGAGCTAGTGGTAGTAGATAGATTCTTTCCATCATCAAAGACTTGCTCAAACTGCGGTCATGTTCAAGATATGCCATTAAATCTGAGAACTTATGATTGCCCAGAATGTGGGTTGTCAATCTTATTGAGATTTAAACGCAAGTATTAATTTAAGAAATGCGGTCGGCTCGACCGTGAATGCCTGTGCATGAATGCCTGTGGATGAGTAACCGCCGACGGCCTCAGTAGAAGCAGGAAGTAAACGTCAAATTGTCACGTTATGTGACGCTTTGTATCAGTTTTATAGAGCAGTAATAGGCAAATCTCTGATACGTTTACCTGTGGCATGATAAACAGCATTAGCGATCGCTGCTGCAACGCCGACTACAGAAAGTTCCCCAATACCCTTAGTACCCAAAGCATTGACATAGGGATCTTCCTCCTCTACAAACTGCACCTGAATATCTGGCACATCTAACTGCACGGGTATCAAATAATCAGAAAGATTATGATTCAGAATGCGACCGTAGTGGGGAGACATTACCGTATGTTCCATCAACGCCATACCAATACCCCAAGTAATACCCCCGATCATTTGACTGCGAGCAGTCTTAGCATTGAGAATACGTCCGGCACCATAAACACCAACACATCGCGCCACCCGCACCTCTCCCAAAAGTCTGTCTACTTGCACTTCCACAAAAACTGCCCCAAAAGAATGTTTGGCATATTCTTGTTGCTCTTTTTTCGATGCGTTGTTACCAACCGCTTCAATATTTTCTAAACCATGACGAGTGAGAATTTTCTGATAACTTTCTCCCACAGTAGGATTATTTTGCAGCAATAATTTCCCTGAATCAAAAATTATCTCCTCTGGTTTTACCTGATAAAGTGGAGATTCTGAGTCAGAAATTGCCATTTCTAATATTTGATTCCGAGCGTTCGTTGCTGCTGCTTGTACCGCCGAACCTACACTACTCGCTGTAGTTGAATTTCCTGTGAGTGGAGCTTTAGGTAAATTTGTGTCACCGAGCTTAAATTCCACA
>NZ_JAAHGT010000200.1 GCF_010672385.1 Okeania sp. SIO2F4 | reverse complement strand
GGTAAATACAGGTAATATTGAATCCCGTGGCGACTCTGGAGACTCTGGTAATATTGATATTGATGCCGAAAATCATATCAATACAGAAAATATTACTACCAGTGGCAATAATAATAGTGGGGATATAAAAGTTAGCAGCAATAATGGGGAGGTAAATACAGGTAATATTGAATCCCGTGGCGACTCTGGAGACTCTGGTAATATTGATATTGATGCCGAAAATCATATCAATACAGAAAATATTACTACCAGTGGCAATAATAATAGTGGGGATATAGAAGTTAAGAGTAACAATGGTTCAGTTAATATTAAAGATGTGGTAACTGAAGGCAAAACAGGAGATTCTGGGGATATTAATGTCACAGCAAAATACAATATAAATACAGATAATATTAGTTCTTTTGGCGGTGATGATAGTGGTAATATTTCTCTTATTAGTGACCAAGGCTATATTAATACCAATAATATTGAAATAATTGCCGAAACAGGAGATTCAGGTGATATTAATGTCACAGCAAAATACGATATAAATACAGATAATATTAGTTCTATTGGTGGTCAGGATAGTGGCAATATTTCTGTCAGTAGCATTTTAGGTTCAGTTAATACAGAAGATATTATCAGTCAAGCTGAAACAGGTAGCGCTGGTGATATTGATATTAGTGCTAGAAATAATATTAATACAGGGGATATTACTTCCACTGGACTTCAAGGAAGTGGCGATATTAATCTTACTACTAAAATTGGTCAAATTAACACGGCTGAACTTTTTACAGATACCGGAATAGTTAACATTAATCAACCAAACAATAATATTAATTTCCCAGCACCAAACAATCCATTTCCCATAGCTCCTGCATTTCCCATAGTTCCTCCATTTCTCATAGCTCCTCCTTTGAAAACTTCAGCTACCAATCAGATTCCAGCATCAATAATGATTAATCAGACTCCACAAATACCAATAATCTTGCCCTTACCACCAACTAATAACTTAACTTTACCATCTAGAACACCAAACAATAATCCAGCAAAAATTAATAACTTTTTCTCCATAATTAATAGCAATCAAAATCCCAGTTCCATAAATGCCAATCTACCCACCAGTAATAATAATCAAAATCCTAGTTCCATAAATGCCAATCTACCCACCATTAATAATAATCAAAATCCTAGTTCAATAACTGCCAATCTACCCACCATTAATAATAATTTGACGTTCAATTCAGAATTTATTACTACACAAATCAGTAATCTTAATAATTTCCCCCAATCAAACATCACCAATATAAATATTCTTAAGTCGATGCTAATGGATAAAAAAATAGCTAAAAACATGATTTTAAATGACTTCAGCAATTACAACAACAAAAGTATAAATTATTCTCAAATATTAGGACAATCACAAATTTTATCCAGAAATTCATTAACAGTAGATCTTGCCAGACAAGAAATGATATCTGGTTTAGAAAAAAGCCGAATTGATGAATATTCCAACTACTTTGGCGTCAATCTCGAACCCAAATTACTATCCACAAAAAGTGCCAGAGACATTTTAGCAGAAATGGAACAACAAACTGGAAAAAAGTCAGCCGTTATCTATGTCAACGTTTACAACGACAAACTACAACTAATACTATTCACTGCCGATGGTCAACCTATTCTCAACACTATTCATGAAGTTAATCGCGCTAAATTAAAAGAAATTGCTATTCAATTTTATGTGAATATCATCGACCCCAGAAATCGAAATAGTCAGAGCTATTTACCATTAGCTCAAAAACTTTATAATTGGTTAATTTCTCCAATGGCAGCCGAATTAGAAGCAGCTAATATTGATACATTATTATTGAGTATGGACAGTGGATTTCGTCTCTTACCTGTAGCCGCATTACATGATGGAGAAAAATTTTTAATTGAGCAATATAATATCAGTTTAATCCCTAGTCTTAGCTTAATGAATAATAACTATAATTCTTTAAAAAATACTCAAGTTTTAGCTATGGGAGCTAGTAAATTTTATGATAAACCATCTCTACCAGCAGTACCAGTAGAACTCACCTCAATCACAGAAAATTTATGGCAAGGAAATACTTTCCTCAATGAAGAATTTACCAGGCAAAATCTGATTAGTCAACGTCAAAATTATCCCTATCCAATTATTCACTTAGCCACCCATGCCGAATTTAGAAGTGGAGATGTTAATAAATCTTATATTCAACTATGGGATGAGAAATTAAAATTGCATCAAATACGAGAATTAGGATGGAATAATCCCGAAGTTGAACTATTAGTATTATCTGCTTGTCGTACAGCGGTCGGAGATAAAAATTCTGAGTTAGGTTTTGCCGGGTTAGCAATAGCAACAGGAGTTAAATCGGCATTAGCAAGTTTATGGTTAGTCAATGATGAGGCGACGTTAGGGTTAATGACAGAATTTTATTCTCATTTGAGTAATGTTAATATTAAAGCCGAAGCATTACGAGAAGCACAAATAGCGATGTTGAAGGGAGAAGTATTGATAGCAGAAGGTAAGTTAAAAGGTTCGGGTAGTCGTCGGGAAGTAACTTTGCCGCCAGAATTAGCAAGTATTCAAAATAAGAATTTTGCTCATCCTTATTATTGGGCAGGCTTTACAATGATTGGTAGCCCTTGGTAATATAATTATACCAAGGTTTACAAGTTTTATTGGCTTTCAAAAAAACATATTCACTTGAGGAGGTGATTGAGTTCAATTGCGCGATCGCACAATTCAATAATGGCCATATCCTTCTCACACCCAACTCTCTAACAAAAGTTAGAGAATTTCTCAAGTAGGAGTGACAAATAAAAAAAAAGGCAAAAGAAATAGGAAAAATTTTTTTATCTTACGGAGTAGGGAGTAGTTCTCAAAAATGCTCAACTAAATCTACTTTATACCATTTTCTGTACACACAAAATCAAGAGGTTTATCCCAGGAGTCTATAGGTAAATCTTGTAAATAAGCAAATTCAAACACAATGCCAATAGTAGGCTTAGATGCCCATTCTTGCTTACTTAGCATCCGATCGTAAAAACCGCCACCATAACCTAAACGATAACCATTAACATTACAAGCAACAGCAGGAACTAAAATTAAATCTACTTTTGATGACTCTAATAATGGAGCATTTAATTCTGGTTCTAGAATACCATAAGCACCTTTTTGTCGATAATTTCCTGGTTGCCAAATATGCCAAACTAGAGACTTTTCTACACAGCGTGGAAAACCCCAAATTTTAGGATAAAATTTTGTTTTTTCTCCAATATTTGTAAATAATAAATTCAGGTCTGGTTCCTGACGAAAACTAAAATAAGCTAAAACAGTTTTAGCTGTTTGGAATAGGGAGAAATTTTCTAAGTTACGACACAGGCGATCGCTCTTTTCTCTCCATTCTGTCTCAGATATAGACCGACGTTTTTTTAATAATGAGCTTCTTAATTCTTTTTTTAGCATTAATCTACTACAGCAATTCCCACAGTTATGAGGTACATTTACGATCCCCCCAAATCCACCTAAAAAAGCTATCCCCGATCAGGAACTGCTAAAATCCTTTTCCGATAGGGAGATGGGGGGATGGGGAGATGGGGAGGTGGAAAGAGTTTAGCCTCTAATTAAATACGTTTACTCTCCTATCATATCCATTGAATAATCAGAAACATAACCTTTTTCTAATAGACATAGGCGTGAAAATTAAAAATCAAATCAATTCTAATCCATAAATTATCTATTCTTTCTTCCTGTTAAGTGTTAAGTGTTAAGTTTTCCCTCTTTTCCGGAGATGTCTAATGTCTAAGTTTTATGTGAAGAAAGATGTTTATAAAGCATAGCTAAAAAAGGGAGACTTTAAAGTTCCCCTTTTTTAGGGGGGCACGAGGGGATCTAAAACTGTACTTCATAAATTAAAGAACTGCTATATAATGCTATATAATAAAAATTATAAAGGTAAATTGGTAAAATCCTGACTTATCCAAACTCATACTCAAATTTTTCTTATTTGATAACTGATAACTGATAACTCAAATGGCCACCCAGCAACTAGATTATTCTTCTTCATTAGCACTAGATAGAGAAAGAAGATCCAGTGATAATTGTTGTGGTAGTTGATCCAGTTGAAAATATTGATGAAACTTATCAGTGACTTGCAACCAATAAGAACGAGATTCCTTTTGACGACGTTTACGGATAAAACCTAAACTGACAAGTTCTGGAACGTGCTGATAAACTCCCGAACCACGAATATCTACTAATTCTGATTGGGTAATACCTCCCTTCAGAGCGATCGCTGCTAAAGTCCTCAGAGCGCCGACTCCTAACTCAGGTTGAATTAAGCTTTCTATCAACTCAGTAAAAGTTGGTTTGAGTTGAAGACCATACCCTTTTTCTGTTTCAACAACCTCTAAAGCAGTATGTCGATGGGCATATTCTGACATTAATTCGATTAAAGCATCTTTAACTTGGCCACGCTCGCACTTGGCAATCTCAGCAATTTCAGAAATGGAGAGTGGTTGTCCCTTAAGATATAATATTGCCTCAATTTTAGTAGAAAGACTATACATTTAGTATCATTACCCTTACCGTGATTGTATTATGGTCAGAAAACTTCGCTAATCAAGAAAGGGTGAAATTTTCTCACTTAATTTTTTCTATCATATATTCCCTTTAATACCAATTTGATAAATATTTGTTTTTTCTATAAAGTTATTGATTTGATTGAGCGATAAAATATTATACTTTTCTTCCTTATTTCTTACAAAAAATTAAGGTTTAAATAAGGTTTAATACCAATGATCATGCATTAATACTATATTTCGGCTCTACTTCAACAGTCAAATAATTACCAATATTTCAAGTCTTTTTTTGACAATTATTAGTTAGTCGATCAGTAATTATTATTCCTAATTTTAACTTCTCCCCTCACCTCTTTTCCTCCCCACACTTCCCCACCCAATCAGATATAGCAAGATTTTAGAGAAATAGTATAAAGCCTCTCCTTTCCAGGATAAAAAAGAAAAAAATCTTTTGACTTCTGATTTGAGGAATATAGTCACAACAAAAATTTAACTTCTGACTTCTGACTTCTGACTTCTAAAGGCAGGTATTTGATTTTAACAAAATTTATGGTATTATAAAAGCTTGTGTGTAAAATTAGTGTAAGTCCATGCCAAAACTAAAAACTCGCAAATCAGCAGCTAGACGCTTTAAAGCTACAGGCAGTGGCAAAATTAAACGTCGTAAAGCTTTCAAAAGTCATCTTTTGGAGCATAAAAGCTCCACTCGCAAGAACGATATGTCGAAAATGGCTCTTGTCCATGAAACTAATGAAGAAAATGTACGTTTAATGCTTCCATATTTATAAAGTATAAAATTTTAGGTTAGGAGAAAAATTATGCCTAGAGTCAAAAGAGGTAATGTTGCCCGTAAACGCCGTAACAAAATTCTTAAACTAGCTAAAGGATTTAGAGGGGCACAATCTAGACTATTTAAAGTTGCTAACCAACGAGTAATGCAGGCATTACGCAATGCCTATCGCGATCGCCGGAAACGGAAACGGGACTTTCGTCGTTTGTGGATTACCCGAATCAATGCTGCAGCTCGTCAACAAGGTATGAGCTATAGTCAATTAATTGGCAATATGAAAAAAGCCAATATTGAAATTAACCGTAAAATGTTAGCACAATTAGCCGTTTTAGATCCTGAAACTTTTGCAAAAGTTGTGGAATTGGCAAGTAAAGCCAAAGGATGATAGAAACTAGAAGGTTGAGGAAGTAGGGGAGAGGCTAAATATTCTCCCTCTCTTCAGAAGATTGATGTTCAATAATTAATAATTAACAATTAATAATTAATAATTACCTCTTCTTATAACGGATAGGATTTTGCTCAAAGGAATTTTTTTTCTTCTCAAGGGGAGATTGGATATGCTTAGGTAACCCATCCATCCCATCCTTCGGAATGCTCCGCTTTCCGACCGCTCTCTTGGTCGATTGGAGGCCAGCTAGGATACCTCGCCATCCCATCCTAGGTCATGCTCCGCTTTCCGACCGCTTTTTCTCCATGAATGGAGAGGCTTTATACCTTAATTTTTCGGTAAGCATTTAGGTATTAGCAGTCAGCTCTCAGGTTTCTTTGAAAAAATAGTATTAAGACAGAGTGAAGTAGAAAGGAAAGCTGTTATTCTATGAATTAAATTAAAATTAATCCTGGGTAAAGATTAAAGATTATGGATAACACTCTACCAGTTTTATACTTATTAATACTGCTAATATTATTGTCTATAACATCTATATTTATTATCCGTCAGATTACGAAGACGAGGAAAACAGAAAGTCAGCTTTCTAAGTTGAAAAATAAACTGACAAAAGAACAAGGAACAGTAGATGAATATTATCAGCTTGCTAGTATATATGTAGAAAAAAAATTATATGTTCAAGCAGTTGAATTATTTCAAAAAGCTCTAAGATTAAAAGACGAAGAGAATTTAGAGGATTTTCCGAAAATTTATAATGCTCTGGGTTTTGCTTATTTCGCTCAAGACCAATATGATATTTCAATTAGGCAGTATAAAGAAGCATTAAAAATAGCTCCTAACTATGTGACAGCTTATAATAATTTGGGTCATGCTTATGAGAAGAAAAAATTAACTGCCCAAGCTTTAGAAGCTTATGAGTCAGCACTGAAATATGACTCAAAAAATGATACTGCAAAAAGACGTGCAGAATCTATGAGGAAACGTTTAACACCTTCTTAAATTCAGAATTCAGAATTCAGAATTCAGAAGTAAAAATTAGTAGTTTGTAGTTGGGATTTAGTGCTGCGAGGTATATCGGGGGTGTTCATTAATGGATAATGGATAATTACCTCTGGTTAAAACAAATGCGGGAATTGAATATAAGGAAATTCAAGAGCACTTTTTTCCCCTTCAAAGGGGAGGCTAATAAAGCTGAATTATTTAATTAATAATTAATAATTAATAATTATTCGGTAAAGCACAACTATCGGCGTGACACACCTAAAATGTTGCAATAGTAGGGGCGGGTTCTGTATAAATTAATGAGTCTTAACCTAAAATTCAGATGAACCAGCCCCCGGTGATATAATGCACTATTTTTAGATGTGTCGGTCCACTACAAACAAAGATTTTTTGATAACTAAATAGAAATAATAAATTTTTCTGGTAGTCCTGCTCGCGTAATGGTATACAGCAAAAAGGAGTACCTGGTACCAGAGCAAGATGCTCCTAGTGCGGTGCCTCCTAATAAACATTGCCGGACAATGCACGACCATTACAATGCACCACCACCATTTTTCTAACTTTTGACTTTTGACTTAATTAATTAGCAGGTAAAATTATGGGTTCTTGGCAAGATAACTTCAAAAAATTTACAGGTAAAACGAGATTTGTTGTCTCTCGTTTATTCATTCACTTAGCGGGTTCAGAGGTAACGCCTTTATTGGGTGTTTTGAATAGAGCTGTTAGGGAAGCGGTTGCATCAGAAGGTGACTTGGAAGTAGTGGGGGAAAGACTTGTTGAGGTCTGTCAAAGTCTCTTAGAATATAATATCTATTGGCAGTCGGCAGCTAACGAAGGTGATGTTATTTGGAATGAAGGAGAAGCGGGAGACTTTTTTGATGAATTGTTTACAGACTCTGCACAACGCTACCTAAGTTCTAGCGAAGGTGAAGACTACGGGGAAGATAACGAACCTTTAACTTTGCCTCCCACTGGTAATTTAGTGGTAATGATAACAGTTGCGTTCGAGGGAGAAGTGCCAGACATTGAAACTGACCTGGCGAGTATGGGAGCCATGACTCAGGCATTAAAAGCTTTGATTAATTTGCATTATCAAGAAAAGTTGCGGGGTATTCAAATACATTTTTCACCAGCACGTTTAGGGGATGAGTTAGATAATGAACAATTATTAGTGAATTTTTCTGAATTAATTCCCTTGTAATATCATGTCCGAATAATTAATGATAAAAAAATTTTTGTTTCTGGTAGGGCTTTAGCACATGAAATAGACATATCCGAAAATAGTCAAATGCTTACTATAACTATCTTTTTAAGATCGTTTATTTTTACCCTCAAAGCTGAAATTCTATATAAAAAATTAGTAAGTCTTGTAAGAGGAATTTAAAATTTCTAATACCGACTTAGGTAATAACTTATCCTTAAACCACACAATAGGTACTGGTACATCTTTAACTTTTACACCCGCTTTTTCTAAATTTAATCGTTCAGAAATAGCCAATATTAAATTATCACATTCAGCACTTCGCACCTGAGCAAATTTCTTTTTTAAATATTCCGGTCGCCAATATCCAATTATTTCTAATAAATATGATTCTCCATTAGGATGAACAAGTCGAAAATCAGGAATCATCACACTACCAGGAATTGGTATTAAATCAACTTCTCTTTCTAATTTCCACTCAGTTTTTGACTTAGCCCAACGTTCTGCAAATGATGCTTCTAACATACTATCATAAGGCTTTCCTGGGGGATAATGACTTACTAAATCACAATCAGAATTCAGACTAAATCTGCCTGTTTTCCATGCTCCAGTATAGGGGTCACGATTTTGTAAAGTTGCGTGTAAACTCCATTTAGTAACGTGTAATAATGCAGGCAACATTTTTGCTAATGCTAAACCATAACGAGTGCTCGGTTTAAATAAACTATAGGGACCATCTATTGTGAGGGTAAAACCTTGGTCAGCATCTCCTTCAATATAAGTCATTAATTGAAATAATTTTACATATCTAAATAACAGTTTATATTCTCCTGGATCGTTGCGATGGGCATTTAATTCAATGTGACTAGCTTTGTAAAAAATACCTTGAACTTGGGAAAGGTTATATCTATGTAATAGTGCTTCTGGTGTGGGGGCATCAAATTGAGTTAAAATCCGATTTTCTTGCAAGTCTGCATAGAGACCTTTTTTAATTTCATCAGATACAACTTCTCGATTTAATTCTTGACTTAATTTAGTTGCTAAATTCTCTAAAGTTAATTCTGTTGATTTGACACTAGGAACAACTTCTGAAGCAACAGCAAAAACACGATTTCTTAATTCTATCGGTTCAAGAGGACTGATAATTTCAAAGGTAGAAAAACTGCCTTTGAGGATATGTGCTAATCCTCGTTTAAGACGATAGTTAGGGTCATCTCCTTCAATTGATTGTAAACGTTTATCCAGTTCTCCTTGAGTTTTTCCCAATGTTTCTTGGAAACAATTAATCATTTCTGTGGCAATGGTTAAATTTTTAGCATCTATTTTCAGCTTTTGAGGAATAATTGTTTCTCCGGTTTGACGATGAGAAAGTAAGTCAGTAGGCAACATAATTTATGATGTTTAGTACAAACCTTTAGCAGTTATTGCAGGTATTTTTTGGATTAGATAATTAGTTACAATACTGTAGGTTAGATCGAGTAATAGCGCAACCCAAAAACCATAAGTTTCTGTTGATTTACCCTTGAGGATATTGCTACACTTACCAGAGCTAACCTAGGTCAAGTAATTTTTTATTATAAGTATTTAACCGAAGATAGTATAATATAGCATTTTTTGTTTCACTCTCTCCTAGTAAACCACCTAAATAATGCCTAAATCCTGTTTTTTGGGGTTAGTTTTTCCAAAAATCATCAAACTTTTTACACCATCTTTCAAAGCAAGGAGGCATAGCACTAGGGGTGGTCTGTTTCATGGGAAT
Organism: Okeania sp. SIO2F4; assembly: GCF_010672385.1. Taxonomy (GTDB): domain Bacteria; phylum Cyanobacteriota; class Cyanobacteriia; order Cyanobacteriales; family Microcoleaceae; genus Trichodesmium. The sequence continues at coordinate 2,489 of NZ_JAAHGT010000200.1, read as the reverse complement.
AAATCTTTGACATAGTTTGAGTTAATTGTAGATACCTACGAACAGCCCATAGAGAGACCTGGAAAATATGAATAACAGGAAAAATATTACTCAGGGAAGAAAAAAATTATACTAGAAAATCCTAAGTAATTGTATTACCTAACAGAAAAGATATTACAGCAGTTTCGGAGGCGGGTGAGGTACAAAGTTTTATTGTCCTAGGGAACACTTAACTGGGAACACTTAACTGGGAACAGGGAATATAAAAGTAGTCTTATGACTGTACCTCAACATCCTCATGCATTGCTGTAATTATTTAATATGTCCTAGCTGTGGTGGTAGCCATATGCTGATTATCAGCCGGAAATAATTTTTTCATTGGGTCATTTCAGTTATCAGTTATCAGTTATCAGTTATCAGTAACCTCTGGCTGAACCCAGAGGCTTGAAATAATGAACTTTTATCTTTTCATCCCCTTAAAAGGGGAGGCTTTAAACCTCTTTTTTTGGTAAAATTTTAGGAGTAGTTCCGTCCAGGGACTGGAGTGGCTCTAAAAAAAATCATCACAGGTCTGGTTCTGTACTTGCCATGAATGCTTTCTGGACTTACTGCTTTACTAGGGTTGAGCCAATTAGTAGAAGAACCAACCCCATAGCACAACATTTAGATAAAATTTACGATCGCGAAAAAAATACAGGCAAACCTATTAAGAAAATGAGAGCAAATATTCGGAGTAAGGCGACTGAAATTCTCTACAAAAAATTAGTGAGTGCTGTAAGATGAAGTCATACTAGAACTTTCATCAGAATGTTAGGTTCAGGAGTAAAGACTGTTGCAAAGTTGTCATTAGTAACTTTCCTTAAAGAGAATGTCACATTTGCTGCCCCAAAACTGCAGTTAACATTGTAAGCAAAAGATGCCTCAGACAAGTTGAAAAATCCACAGATAAAAGAGAAATCTGCGCCACTAGCAGTTAATCCCAGGAAATCACCGTCCCTAAATACGGCTTCTGCAAATAATAAATCAGTTTTGCCATAGTCAATACCCAAAAATCTAAAGTCAAAGTTATCGATTTTGATCAACTCTACACCGTTTCCAGTTAATTCCGAGCAATTGAAACTGAAAGAACCGTAATAGTTTTTCTGTGTTAATTCTCCTCGATAAGGAGACACCTCAAAATCGTATTTAATAGTGCTTGTTTTGGCTTTACTTGTATTGGTATTGATAGTAGTGCAAGCTGTGGTTGTAGGTATGAGTTTCTGGTTTGTGTGTATCTTAGCCATTGTTGTTTTTTTTAAAGTAATCTTTTAGGTGGTTCAGAAAAGTTTGAGGAAATATTATCTTCCGGCTCCATGTTATGAAATCGGAAATAAACCATAGTTAGGCGATCGCTTCTTTAAAAAGCCTTGTCAATCTTCATACCATTATTATAAACAATAATTATTCATATTAGGTAAAGTTTTTGTCAAGATTCAGGTAAATGAAGTAAAGTTTTTGTGAACGTTGTCAGTCAAGTTGTAGAGTTTCTTCTGTGTTTTTACTTAAAACCTGTGTGTAAAGTATTTTTTTTTACCTAATAAACATTAAAATTATATTGATCTGAAGCTACTAATTACCGAAGAATTAATAATTAATAATTAATAATTAATAATTAAATAATTCGCGCCTTGAAGCCTCCCCTTGGATAGGGGAAAACAAAGACAATATTCCTTATATTCAATTGGTGTAATGGTTAAAACCTTCTTGTAATTATCAAGTTCGCAATTATCCATTAATGAACTACTCTGGCAGCCAAAATTAATCAGCGTTCTGGATCCTTTCCTCATGGGAATCCAACAATTACCTTCCATCAATTCTAGACACTAGCACTGTTTCTGTTTTTTTGGAAAAATTACCAGAACTGATCGCTACTGATTTGTGAGGTATCAAAATTGCTGCACATGAGCATTATGAATCATTTGTCCTTGTCTTGAGTACCTCTTACATTCTGGGGAGACCCCAGAATTAGGCACTCGCTTTTTCAGAGGCTGCTCTAACTAAACTCATCACTATATTATAGGCACTTATTAACTGTTCAACTTTCCTCTTAAACTGCTGCCCTCAACATGAACCTGTAGACCCATTTGCATTTTCTCAGGTCTAATTTGTCGTTGATAGTATGGGGTCTCAAAAGTCTCGGTGAAAGCTTATTGGAATTGGGGACAGTAATGGCCACACAGAAGACATTGCATAAGTATAGAGACTATTTAGGGACAATTCTTACTTTTACCGAATAATTAATAATTAAATAATTAAATAATTTCGGTTGAAAGCCTCCCCTTTCAAGGGGAAAAAGCGGTTGTTTGCGGAGCATGACAAACGGATGGGATGGCGTTTAGCGTTCCGCACAACGCGCGTTTTTCATGTCGCGCAGCGAAACGCGGAGCGACTTGAATTGCGTTTCGCTTTCCTACGGAATAATTGCGCAAACGCGACATGAAACGCGGCTCTGCACTCTTCGGTCACCGAAT
>NZ_JAAHGT010000020.1 GCF_010672385.1 Okeania sp. SIO2F4 | reverse complement strand
CCTCCTCTATAATTCCCCTAACTCCTGTCTCCTGTCTCCTGTCTCCTGACTCCTACCCCTATTAAAAGACTTTATTCAGCAAAGCCTAAATATTCTGAGTTTATAGATAACTTCAAAATTAACTACGATCAATTTCTGCCAAAATTGCATCTAAGATTTCTTGGGCGCCTTGTTGTCTCAATTTTATTGCTAGTTCAATACCTATATTTTCTGCATAAGCAACAGTACCAGTGACAACATCCTTAACTAATTTTTTCCCATCCAAACTAGCAACTAAACCAGTTAAAGTCAGTCGTTCTCCTTCTATTTGTGTATTAACACCAATGGGAACTTGACAACCCCCTTCTAACTCTCTCAAAAAAGCACGTTCCGCATAACATCTCTGAGCAGTGGCAGTATGTTCCAAACTCTTCAATAAATCTAGAATATCAGTATCTCCAGCACGACATTCTATTCCTAAAGCGCCTTGCCCAACTGCATGAAGAGACACTTCTGGAGGTATAACTTGATGAATACGATCGCCCATTCCTAATCTATGCAAACCAGCAAAAGCCAAAATAATGGCATCATACTCTCCAGCATCCAATTTTGCCAGTCTAGTATTTAGATTACCACGAACATCTTTAAATTCCAAGTGGGGAAAGTGGTGGCGGAGTTGTGCTAAACGTCTGAGGGAGGAAGTACCAATAACAGCACCTTCTGGTAAAGTCTCAAGTTGTTTATCTTTGAACTTTTCATGCACTACTAAAGCATCTGCTGGGTTTTCCCGTTCGGTGACGCAACCCAACATCAAACCTTCTGGTAAGTTAGTCGGTAAGTCTTTGAGAGAATGAACTGCCAAGTCAGTTTTCTTTTCCAACATTCCCACTTCCAGTTCTTTAGTGAAAAGTCCCTTATCCCCAATTTTTGCTAGGGGTACATCTAGAATTTTGTCCCCTTGGGTAGACATAGTTTCGACTTCAAAATTAATGTCTGGGAAATATTTCTGGAGTTCTTCTTGCACCCAGTAGGTTTGAACTAAGGCGAGTTGGCTTTTGCGGGAACCGATCCGAACGGTACGAGTAGAGGCAGATACTGTCATTTTTTCTATGGAAATTAATAAATTTGGTCATTCTTTCTAGACTACCGTAAAAGGGGGCCTAAATTTTTGAAGTTAGAAGTCAGAAGTCAGAAGTCAGAAGTCAGAAGTTAAAAGTCAAAAGCTAGTAGGCAGGACTTACCCAAAATATCAAGTCGGACACCATCTGTAGTGGCGATTCGCGAATCGCCACTACTAGATATGTTAGTTCTGCGTAAGTCCTGTAGGTCTAATTAAAAATTGTAGGGGCGAGTTTAATCGAAAGACTTGATATAAACACAATTTAGTCTACTAAACCCACCCTATACTCATTAGTAAAAAAACAGATCGGAATTTTAGAAGATTATTTCATATAATTAATTGTGAAATTATTCGTCAGATATTTAGAGTGAATTGGTATTAGAAAATGAGTCAATCAGAAAGAGAAGTATTGGAAAAAATTGCTCAGGTTATGGAAAATTTGCCTAGTGAAAGTTTGTTGGCAGAATGTTGGACTGAAGAGCAAAAGCAAGAATGGCAAAAAGCAAGAAATGTTCAAGTTTATATAGCTGAATGTTGGAGGGCTAAGTTTATATATCAGCAAGGAGACCCAATTGTAGAAGCTTTAGAAAAAAAAGAAATTGTTCAATATAAGTATGATTTAATTTGGCTAACTGTCAACCAATACAAAACTCAATGGGAACTTATTCAAGTAGCAGAAAAGTATGTCAGACAACTGCAATCTGCATTTACTAACCTTTTATCTAGCAAAAAAATAAGTTCTCAATTCTATAAGTTTTTCCCAGATAGGATTTTTCTGAAGCCATATCCATTTAATTCTGCTTATGATTTGTTTGTAGCTACTTTAAAAGAAGAGATAGAAGGTTCTTTTAAAATTTGCCTAGAAAAACATTATGATATTAATCTTAAAACAATAAAAAAAGGTGTTAAACAATTAATTGAAATTATTAAGCAAACGGATAATCATTCAGGAATTTACTCTGAACTTCATCCTAAAAAACAGCAAACTTTGAAAAAAAATATGGGTTGGCGTAGATTCAGTTTTTCTTGGTTGGGAACAACTATTTTAATTTGTCAACTTGTAGCAATTTGGAACTCTTCTGTGAGAACAAAATTGGCTGCATTTAATAAATCATCGATAGAGGCTTTGAACTTATCTATTAAAGCGAGTAGTAAACTTAAACTTCAAGCATTCACCTGGATAGATGGACAAAAAGTTCCCTTTGATAAATTTGGTGGAGTACCTCTTAAAAATGGAAAATAGTCAAGAGATTTTAACAAAACTTCAAAACAGGAACAGTTTTCCTCTACCTCACAGATAAAGGAATTAAGTTGGAAGAGTCAAAGTTCATATCGAACCAAACTGGAGAGAAACAAATGTGGAGTTCTAATACTCCAAAATCTGAACTATTCCAACCTGAAAATTTATCTGAAATAACAATGGAAAAAATGTTAGACAAAATGGAGGAAAATTGTAAATTAGCACTAAGTCTAATATTTGAGGAAATTCATGCAATTAAAAATATGCGTCAGTTATATCAAAATTATCAAAGCGAAATTCAGCAACTTCAAGAACAAGTTGGTAATTTAAAGATGGTTATCGGCAGTAAAGATGAAAAAATTCAAGAATTAGAATGTTTAGCACATCCTGAATCTCCAAATGGAGATGCTATTTGTAACTGGTTATCTTAATTTTTATCGAAATACTTAATAACTGTGACTATAAAAGTCATGGTTATTATACGTAAGCATTCAGCTATTAGCAGTCAGCTTTTAGCAATGAAAAGGAACGATGTAGCTCTATAGACTTTTTAGGTTAACTGATGGACTTTTACAGTAACTTTTAATTAGCATGAAATCTCGCTTATTACTTTTTTCTCTTTTAAAGGTAATGAAGCTGAGAGCTGAGAGCTGACTGCTGAATGCTTACTATTATACTTTTTATAATTAGACAAAATAGAGTAGTCTTTGCAGAATACTTTTCAATTCTTAATTGTTATTTTTTAGAATAATTTGCATGAACGAGGGAATATCAATAATCAACTTTCTGGCTTTTGCTAGAAATCATTAGAGTTATCCAGAAAAGAGGGAGTACGAGGAAATAATTGATAGTTTTTTGAGGATAATTGATTGGATTTTTTATGATTGGAGATGTCTATATAATTTCTTTTTTTAACTTTTGACTCCTGAATTATGACTTCTGACTTACTTTCTCTCGATCCCAAAAAAATGGTATAGTGAAAAATTAAGCTAGGGGTGCCTAGATATTCAGGCTGAGAAATACCCTTAGAACCTGAGACTGGTTAATACCAGCGGAGGGAAGCTGTTTATTTAAGGGAAAAAATATGCGGACAGAATGGATCGCCAAGCGTAGTGGACACAAAAATGTCTCTCAAATGCACTATGCTCGTCAGGGAATCATCACAGAAGAAATGGACTTTGTGGCCCAACGAGAAAATCTCCCTGCTGAGTTAATCCGCGAAGAAGTAGCAAGGGGAAGAATGATTATCCCTGCTAATATTAACCACACCAACCTCGAACCAATGGCTATTGGCATTGCTTCGAGGTGTAAAGTTAATGCTAATATTGGTGCATCTCCTAACACTTCTGATATTGAGAAAGAAGTCGATAAACTAAGATTGTCTATTAAATACGGTGCAGATACCGTTATGGACTTATCTACAGGTGGCGGTAACTTGGATGAAATTAGAACTGCCATTATTAACGCCTCCCCAGTTCCTATCGGTACTGTACCAATTTACCAGGCAGTAGAAAGCGTTAACGGCAGAATAGAAAATCTCACTGCCGATGACTTCCTACATATCATTGAAAAGCACGCTCAACAAGGGGTAAGTTATCAAACTATTCACGCCGGAATTTTAATTGAACACTTACCTCTAGTTAGAAGTCGTATCACTGGTATAGTTTCCCGTGGCGGTGGAATTATTGCTAAGTGGATGTTACACCACCATAAGCAAAATCCATTATATACCCATTTTGACGAAATCATCGAAATCTTCAAAAAATATGATGTTTCCTTTAGTTTAGGAGATTCTTTGCGACCCGGTTGTACTCACGATGCTACAGATGAAGCACAGTTGGCAGAATTAAAAACATTAGGTCAATTAACTCGCCGTGCTTGGGAACATGATGTCCAAGTTATGGTAGAGGGTCCCGGTCATGTTCCAATGGACCAAATTGAGTTTAATGTGAAAAAACAAATGGAAGAGTGTTCGGAAGCACCTTTCTATGTTTTAGGTCCATTAGTCACAGATATTGCTCCTGGTTATGACCATATTACTTCTGCTATTGGCGCTGCAATGGCAGGTTGGTATGGTACAGCCATGTTATGTTACGTTACTCCAAAAGAACATTTAGGTTTGCCTGATGCTGAAGATGTGAGAAATGGGTTAATTGCTTATAAAATTGCTGCCCATGCTGCAGATATTGCTCGTCATCGTCAGGGAGCGAGAGATAGGGATGATGAACTTTCTGCTGCTCGTTATAATTTTGATTGGAACCGTCAATTTGAATTATCTTTAGATCCAGATCGAGCAAAAGAATATCACGACGAAACTTTGCCTGCGGATATCTATAAAACTGCTGAATTCTGTTCTATGTGCGGACCAAAATTCTGTCCGATGCAAACTAAAGTTGATGCTGATGCTTTGACAGAATTAGAGAAGTTTTTAGCGAAAGAAAAGGAACCTGTAACTCAAAGTTAATAGCGATATTAATTCAGAAATAATTAGGGAGGGTAGGAAAAATTAATATTTAGGTTTAATTGTTAATCCTTTTATTTAAACCTACCCTATCCAACTTATATTTTTCTCTTTTGTTAAAGTTTGAATAATTGAGAATAAATAACTAAACTCCCCTGTTTTTTAGGGGAGTTTTTAATTTTGAAAGCTGAAAGGAATTTCTCGAAAATTATCAGTATTTAGCTGTGATATCATATTCGGATAATCACTTATAATAAAGTTTTTGTTTGTAGTATAGCTCTCAGCCCGAACTGTAGATAGGGCTGAGAGCTATACTACGAACTTTAATTATAATAACTATTTAACCGAATATAATATTAATTTAGATCCGGCTACAGAGACCGGAATGTGATTGTCATTACGAAGCGTTCAATAATTAATAATTAATATAGCAATTCCCATACTGGTGAGGTACAAAATTTTAGGTTTGAGGAAAACACTTAACTGGGAAAAGGGAATAAAAAGACAAAAAGATAACTGTACCTCACAAGCTTGGACAACGCTATAATTACCTCTTATTTATAAGAATAGGATTTAGTTGAAATGATTTTTTTCTTTTTTATCCATGAATGGAGAGACTTTATACCTGAATTTTTCTGTAATAAAAGAACTTAACCTTTTGGAGAAAGCGTTAACTCAGTTGTAGCAATCTCATGGTTTAGAGATTGCCACCGGAGGTCTTATATCAAATCCGGATAATTAGTTATTGTAGTCATTGCGACTGGAACAGAGTGGAAGGAAGCAATCTCGCCTCACCCCTGAGATTGCTTCCTGTCGTCGCAATGACAACTGTTTAACCGGATTCTATATTAACGGTTAAGTAAACAAAATAATTGCTTTTCCCACCCCCCTCGCAATGACAGTAGTGCTTAACCCAATAATCAATCCCATAACTAATAACTGAAATAACCTGCATATCTTCCCTAAAACTAGAAATATAATAGATGAAATTTTCTAGTTGTGAGGTAAGGGTTAAATCTATGGTTTCTCCTAAGAAATGGTTGTCTATTCTCAGTGTTAATAGTCTGATGTTATTTAATGTCAGTTTTCCTGTATTAATGTTGCCTAATACTGTCAATGGGGGAGAAGTTATTGCTCAGACAGATCCCAATGCTGAAGCAGAAAAATTATATAAGCAGGGACATCAACTATTTAAACAAGGAACAGCAGAATCTAAAAAACAGGCAACAGAAATTTGGAAAAAAGCACTGCAACTTTATCGGGAAGCTGATAACAAAAAATGGGAAGCTTTGACTCTTTTATCGATTGGTCGCGTCTACGATACTTTAGGAGAAAAACAAAAAGCACTCTCATTCTACGACCAATCCCTACCTCTATGGCGACAGGTGGAGGAGAAAGCTGGCGTTGCTACCACTCTCAATAATATTGGGGGTGTCTACAATCACTTAGGAGAACAACAAAAGGCACTCGAATACTACAATCAATCCCTTCTTCTAAGGCGAGAAATGGGGAATAAAACACAGGAAGCTACTACTCTCAATAATATTGGCAAAGTCTACAATGACTTAGGAAAACCACAAAAGGCACTTGAATACTACAATCAATCCCTTCTTCTAAGGCGACAAGTTGAGGATAAAGCTGGCATTGCTACCACTCTTAATAATATTGGACTTGTCTACAATGACTTAGGAGAAAACCAAAAAGCACTCTCATACTACCAACAAGCTTTACCTATACTTCAGCAAGTAGGCAATAAAGGTGGAGAAGCAACCACTCTCAATAATATTGGCGGTGTCTACAATCACTTAGGAGAAAACCAAAAAGCACTCGAATACTACAATAAATCCCTACCTCTAAGGCGACAAGTGGGGGATCGAGCTGGTGTTACTAACTCTCTCAATAATATTGCCGGTGTCTACAGTGCTTTAGGAGAAAACCAAAAAGCACTCGAATACTACCAACAAGCTTTACCTCTATTTCAGCAAGTAGGGGATCGAGGTGGGGAAGCGATCGCTCTCAGTAATATTGGACTTGTCTACAATGACTTAGGAGAAAACCAAAAAGCACTCTCATACTACCAACAAGCATTACCTATACTTCAGCAAGTAGGCGACCGAGGTGGGGAAGCGATCGCTCTCAATAATATTGGAGGTGTCTACGATGACTTAGGAGAAAAACAAATTGCTCTCAATTACTACCAGCAAGCATTACCTCTAAGGCGACAAGTAGGCGACAAAGGTGGGGAAGCAGATACTCTCAATAATATTGGTGCTGTCTACGATGACTTAGGAGAAAAAAAAACAGCACTCAATTACTACGAGATCAGAAGAACGTCNTAGCATGAGCATTAGGACAACCTAGATGAATGGCGCTATGAATAGTGAATCCTGCCGGATTCACATCAGCATCTGTAGCATCAATTTTGTTGCCATTGACATCAACTCGCACTAGATTTGATGCACATATCTCATCGAAAAGCAGACCATAGGGATTGATCACGAATATAGCTGGTTGCTCCTGAATGCGGACGGAAATATGGCTGTAGATTGTATCTGTCATACCGTAGTGGTGAATCAAGCGGTATGCAGCAGCAAGGTCTTCGCGCAAGTCTTGTTCATTCTGGGAGTAGGACTTGGTTGCAGTTTCCCTAGTTTTCATAATGCTCATATTTATATTCATAGTTATATCCATCAGGACTTACGCAAAACCTCAATTTATACACCATTTGTAGTGGCGATTCGCGTAATTAGGAGCATTCCGTTAGGAAATCGCCACTACAGATGATTCCCGTTTGCGCAGCATTCCGCAGGAAATCGCCACTACTACAGATAGTGGTTATACCTAAGTCCTGTCCATAGTTAATTAGCATTAAATGAAATCAGCAAAATCTCCTCAGGAAAGTAATAGACGGAGTTTCTCATCAATGAATTGAGGTATCGTTCCATCTCTGGATGAGACAGTAATTCTTCCAAGGTAATCTCGTGCGATTCAGATAACTGCTCTGTTTCCTTATCCTTGTTAAAGCAGTTAACTGTTGCCTCATGTTTGATGTAATGCTCTAATGCTGCATAGTCATCAGCTTTGATTGGCTCTTCATAGAATATCTTATGAACTTGATACTCAATTCCACATTCTTCCAGACTTTCTATGACATCTTCAGCAGAGGTAAATCCTTCACCTTTTCCTTCCTTGAAAATTTGCAGGTATTGCTCATAGAAATCCACATAGAAAGATTTACGAGTAGCCAAAGCAATAAATCCAACTCCTGTATCCTTGAGCAAACTAGCACACTTTTTCAATACAACCCCTAAATCCTGGCGTGGAATCATATAAAAGCCGTGCATGGACCATAATAAGTCGTAAGCATTTCTTTCTAGATTTGCTGATTGAATTGTATTAACATATTTGTTCCCTTGCTCTAAGGGAAGATGGATTTTCTGACTAGCTTGAGCAATTGAACTCTCAGAAGGATCTAAGCAATCGTAGACAATATTGCCAATTTCTTCATCAAGTTGGATGTAGTGACTAAAAGCTTCCAACCAACGCCCTGTACCACAGGCAACATCCAGTAATCTTAGAGACGAAGATTCTCCTCGATTATATTGTGATAAAAAAGTACCCAACCAGTCGAAACGCTGCGCTAACTGCCAATAATCAATTACTGGATCTTTGTCTTCTGGACTTCTTTGTTCAACAGTAACACTCGGAACTGGCAAGACAAAAACCCCAATGGGTTCATTTATAAATGCTTTTCCACTTTCCTCAATCTCAGCCAATCTCCAAAATGCCTGGAGAATCTTAGCAAATTTTGCTTCCTGAAGCTGGCGCAAATCGCATTCCATACAAAAGGACATAATTTTAACGCCATTTTCCAACCCTTGGAGACATTCAGTTACATCCAGACGAGCATCGACATGGTAATACTGATGCGGATGGGATTGAGTATCAAGTAAATTTCTAATGTCCTCTGCTGTGAACATCTCGTTCTGATTTCCTTTTGCTTCCAGCATAAACTCGCGCTGAATTTGAGGGATACCTGTAGCAGTTTGGTGGACAATGACCACCCGTCCACCTTCCTTCGTTTGCTTTAAAGCACTCTGAATTGCTTGGTAAGGCTCGTCAAAGTAATATAAAACATGGGTCAACAGAACTAAATCATACTTCTGTTCCCTTTCAAATCTACCCGGTTCAAAATATTCATCATGCACAGACACCTTGACATTTTTGCCAAAAGATGCTTGGTCGAGCCGTTGGAGAAAGCGATCGCGATGAATCTGGTTAGGTTCAAGTGCTACATATCGTAACTGTTTCCACTGTGGATTAAGTCTGGGAATTAAGCTCTGTATAATTTCAATATCAATATCACCCTCGCCACTACCAATACTGAGTACCGAGAAGGTATCGTCTTGGTGTGAGCGTGAATAATTTTCCTCCAGCAATACTGTTATGTTATTGCGGAACCAGTCAATGGCAGAAACTGTCATGGTCGAAGCTGCCTTCCGTAACTCATAACTCTCAGCGTAAAACTTATCATCCAGTGGTGGAGCGACAAGTTTCTGATTCTGTAGCGAGTTGCGCTCAATTTCAGAGGATTGAAAGTTTTCTGGAGATTTGTATTGAATTTTCATTGAAAAAATAAGGTAAATATTTAGTAGTTACTTGAGCGATCGCTAATTTGAGGACTTACGCATTCTTTACTCTTGCCAAAATAGCCTATCTAATCGACTATTTTAGCTGAAAGAAACGCTCCAGTAGTTAACCGACACAGCTAAAATGATGGGTTACATCATTGGGGGCGGATTTATCTAATCAAATGTGAAAGCTGATTAATTTAACGGGGAAACCCGCCCCTACTATTGCAACAAAGCCGTGTGTCACGCCATTATAGCACTACGCAAATAGGTTAGGACATTTTTAAATCCTGTTTGCGCAGCATTCCGTAGGAAAACCCTTTTACAGTCTTCTGTTCCCAGTTAAGTGTTCCCTGTTCCCTATTCCCTAGCGCGTAGCGCTATACTTCTATTAAAATCTCTATACAAAAAAATAGTGGGACAGACTATTGCCTATCCCACTGTTTTCTAAATTATAGCTAAGAAAGAATTGGTTAGGACATAGAGTGATGATGAATCTTAAACAGCCGAAATATTTTTCCAACTCTCAAGAGTTCCCTATTCCCAGTTAAGTGTTCCCTGTTCCCTGCTATAGAAAATTAGTATCTTCTTTGATTAGGCTTGTGTACAATAAAGCTCAATACTTGACATTGCTTCACGTTATCAAAACCCATCACGCGGATAAAGCAATCAGGATTTTCACTACGACAAGCATCAATTTCTATTAAAACTTCTTCAACTGTTTTGGCATGGAATAGAGGTAACTTCCACAAAGTCCAGTAGTGCATTTCTGGTGCAGAAGACTCACTGAATTCTACACCAGCAATGAAACCTTGATCCAGAATATACCCAAGTTGTTTACGAGTTTGCATCTCAGTCAGAGGAGGCAAATAGGAAAGGGTTTCGTAACGACGCTCTTTTGGTAATGTTCTCATGTTTTTTTACTGTTTAATCAATGTACAATTTCTCCAAAGCTTTTAACTGGCTATCAGCTTTTAGCATTCAGCTAGCCTCTTGCAGAGGAACTGCGTTAACAGCTTTTTGTAGCTCTGGGTTAAAATCCTGTGCTTCTTCTATAAGCAGGATTTTTGAGTCGGGGTTGAAATCCCCAAACTTACAAAAAAACAATCTTGCTGACTGCTGACCGCTTTTTTTACGAAAAAGGACTTTGGAAACTCACCTGCGGATTTACCCGTGGGGAAAAATGAATTGGAAATTTTCTTGGCTAATCTGTTTGTTGTTCTGGATCTAGACTAGGGTCTGCTATTTCCAGTTGCGTTATCTTTTCCAGATACCGACGGCGATGTTCCATGTTATCTTTCTGAATACCACTGCGAAGCATTTCTGGTAAATACTCAGCCACTTCCTCTGCTAAATGTTCTCGAACGGTCATCACTCTAAATGCTAATTCTTTATTTTCCTGGAGCAACTCTTGTAGATAAGCTTCTCCATCTTGAATTTTGCCTGTTGAGGAAAAACCACTTAACCAAATTGCTAAGGGAGGGTTTGTCTCTCGTAACTGAGCAGTTACAGTCCGCACAGCTTGATAGGTCAGGTAGCTCGTCAGTACCTTTGCAGTATCTTTCGCAACTTTTTTAATATCCATTTTTGACCCCAGCCTGAATCTATAATGTTAGACTTTAGATTTTAGATTAAGGATTTAATCAATCCTGAGAAACTGTTTGTCAACTCATAAAAACCTATCTCCAAACTTCTCTCCTCTTAGGAGAGAGGCTTTGAAAACCCCATTCCCTTGTAGGGAAGGGGGCATGGGGGTTAGGTTTTTAGGATCGATCGGTTCCATGCAGTACTTCTCAAACAGCTTCTTAGCAGACAAGTGTGACATATCTATTCATCTCTTGCCATCTAAAATCTAAAATCTCACATCTCAAAGACAGACTTAGAGGGTATCCATTGCCTCGAACTCGAACTTGATTTCTTTCCAGAGTTCGCAAGCAACGGCCAAGTCAGGAGACCACTTAGCAGCTTCACGAATCACATCGCCACCTTCCTTGAAGAGGTTACGACCTTCGTTACGAGCTTGGATACAAGCTTCTAGAGCTACACGGTTAGCTGTTGCACCAGGAGCATTACCCCAAGGGTGGCCTAAAGTACCACCACCGAATTGTAAGCAGGAATCATCACCGAAGATTTCAACCAAAGCTGGCATGTGCCAAACGTGAATACCACCAGAAGCAACTGGCATTACACCAGGCATGGAGGCCCAATCTTGAGTAAAGTAGATACCACGTTCGCGGTCTTGCTCGATGTGGTCTTCACGCATTAGGTCCACAAAGCCCATTGTGATACCTTTTTCACCTTCAAGCTTACCAACCACAGTACCAGAGTGTAGGTGGTCTCCACCAGACATTCTCAAGCACTTAGCCAAAACGCGGAAGTGAATACCGTGGGCTTTCTGACGGTCAATTACAGCGTGCATTGCCCGGTGGATGTGCAATAGAACACCATTGCTACGACACCATCTTGCCAAAGTTGTGTTGGCAGTAAAGCCACCTGTTAGGTAGTCGTGCATGATGATTGGAGTGCCAATTTCCTTTGCAAACTCAGCACGCTCCATCATTTGTTCAACTGTGGGGGCAGTTACATTGAGATAGTGGCCTTTAATTTCACCAGTTTCAGCTTGGGCCTTTTCAATAGCTTCTTGAACGAACAGGAAGCGATCGCGCCAACGCATGAAAGGTTGAGAGTTAATATTTTCGTCATCTTTTGTGAAGTCTAAACCACCACGCAAGCACTCATAAACTGCTCTACCGTAGTTCTTAGCAGATAGACCTAACTTAGGCTTAATAGTACAACCTAATAAAGGACGACCATATTTGTTTAACTTATCACGCTCAACAGTAATACCGTGAGGAGGACCTTGGAAAGTCTTCAAGTAAGCTACAGGAATCCGCATATCTTCCAAACGTAGCGCCCGTAGTGCTTTGAAACCAAATACGTTACCTACAATAGATCAAAATGAGTTATTTATATTTATTAGATACAAATATCATTTCCGAATTGATAAAAAACCCAAGAGGCTTCATTAATTGATAATTGATAATTGATAATTGATAATTACCTCAAGAAAAACCGTAACGGAATTGAATATAAGGAAATATCCTAGCAGTTTTTTTACCTGGAAAGGAGAGACTTTTAACCTGAATTATTTAATTAATAATTATTAATTATTCGGTGAGATTTTTCAAAATTCAAGAAGTTGGAGAAAATAAAATTTGTACAAGTATTATCCTCGCTTGTGAATTAAAATTTGGAGCTAAAAAAAAGAACTCTCAAAAACTCATAGAAAAACTGGAAATCATCTTGGAGAGTCTTGAAATACTACCGATCGCTAATCCTATCGAGGAATATTACGCAGAAATTCGTACTTATTTAGAAAGTCAAGGAACTCCCATTGGAGGTAATGATTTATTAATTGCTGCTCATGCTTTAACATTAAATTTAACAGTTATTACAGCCAATGTTAGTGAATTTTCCCGTATCCCTAATTTGAAAGTTGAAAACTGGCTCAATCCTAATTAAAAAAGTTATAAATTTCCCATTTTATCTTAATACTTAATAACATTGTAGTGGACTGTTTCATCTTAAATGTTGCAATATTAAATGTTGCAATAGAAAAGTGTCTGGAGATTGCTATCCTTACGGACTGCTTCGCAAACACTGTCATTCGCAATGACAAATCTAATACACTATAGCAACCCTATTTAAATTGTAATATTTTGCTGGTAGTTAGGAGTCTGAATTCAGAATTCAGAATTCTGAATTTTCAAGGTTTTCAGCTCAAATTAACTATTATAAAAATTGTCACGACCAATTTAGGATTCCTATATTTTAGTTGAAACAGTCCATTACTACAAACTTTATTACAAAAACTGATAGATGATAACTGATAACTGATAACTGAAGTGCATCACTTCAGACTTTCTAATTTAATCCGAGGGTCTACAGCTTTCAACAACAAATCAGCCAACAAATTACCAATAATTAACATTAAAGCACCCATCATTAAACTTGCCATAACTAAATATAAATCCTGGTTTCTTACAGCTTCTAAAATCAGACTTCCTAACCCAGGCCAGTTAAAGAAATATTCAGCAATAAACGAACCACTTAATAATGAAGCAAATTCAAATCCCAATAATGTTACTAAAGGGTTAATAGCATTTCTCAAAGCATGAACATAAATCACTCGATTCTCAGGAAGACCTTTAGCTCTCGCCGTTTGAATATAATTTTGTCGCAAAACATCCAATAATTGCCCCCGCATTAACCTCTGTAAACCAGCAAAACTGGTAATACTTAAAGCAATTGTCGGTAAAATCATGTGCCAACCCATATCTAAAACTTTACCCACAAAAGAGAAATCATCATAGTCGATACTTTGCATTCCTCCAACTGGTAATAAAGGAGAAATATTTTGGGCTAAAAATAATAACAACAGAGCAGTAATAAAACTAGGAAAACCTTGACCAGTGTAACTAATTAATTGCAGAAAACGGTCTAAAAAACGGTTTTGATTAACTCCAGCAATAATCCCTAAAGGAATAGCGATCGCCCAAGTCATTATTAAAGAAGAAATAGATAAAATTAGAGTTGCTGGTATCCTCTCCCATAATAAATCCGCCACTGGTTGTTGAAAAACAAAACTTCTACCAAAATTTCCACTGGTAATAATTTCTCCTAACCAACGTAAGTATTGTTCTAAAGGAGACTTATCTAACCCAAATTGTTGCTCAAGTTGTTGAATAGTTTCTTGAGAAATTTGGGGATTTTGACTTAGAGTATCTAAATAACTACCTGGAGCCAACTGAATTACAGCAAAACAAAGAGCAGATGCTAGGAATAAAGTCAAGATTGCTTGTAATAATCTCTTCAATATATAAGCAAAAGTATCACTGGTAATTAGTTGTTTTAGCTTGTTATACTTCAATTTTCTATCCGCCAAACTAATATGAAATACGTCAATATTTGCTACCAAAGATTGATAGGGAGATGGGGTGATAGGGAGATTCGTAATATTGGCAAAATTTTTGGTATTTTATATAAGTTAACTATATATGAATTATAAATATTCATTCCAAATATATGACTATATTTCTTGAGAACGTTTACTATACCAAATTCCTGTGTAAAATTAATTATATATCCTAATTTACCGAAAAATTAATAATTAATAATTAAATAATTCGCGCCTTGAAACCTCCCCTTGGATAGGGGAAAACAAAGACAATATTCCTTATATTCAATTCCCGAGCGGTTTTAACCTTCTTGTAATTATCAAGTTCGCAATTATCCATTATCCATTAATGAATCCCTGTTCTCTGTTCCCTCTCTAATTAGTATTCAATTAAGCTAATAATTGGCACTTTTGGCAATTTTTGACGCCCACCTAAGTCTTTTAACTCAATCACAAAACCAAAACCTACTAAATTACAATTTGCTTTTTCAATTAATTGAGCTGTAGCTTCCGCAGTCCCACCAGTTGCCAACAGATCGTCAATTACTAAAACTCGACTACCTGGTGGCATTGCATCTTGGTGCATCTCTAAACTATCTTGGCCATACTCTAAATCATAAACAACTGAGTAGACTTCTGCGGGTAGCTTTCCTGGTTTGCGAACTGGTATAAACCCTACATTCAACTGATAAGCTAAAGGTACACCAAAAATAAATCCCCGAGATTCCATGCCCACTACATAATCTGGTTTAAATTCTGAGCATTTTTCTGTCAAAATGTCAATAGTATAATGTAAACCATCTGGGTTGCTCAGAAGGGTAGTAATATCTCGGAAGAGAATTCCCGATTTAGGAAAATTTGGGATTTCGCGGATTAAATTTTTTAGTTCCATTGGGATTAAAATCAAAATTTATCAAAATAACAAAATAATTGGGTAATATCAAATCCGATTACTTTGGAGTTGGGAGATTCATTCAAGAGGCAAAAATTCCAAGTCAAGGTAGGTGTTTGGTCACCAAACGCCTAAAATCTTGAATTGTACCGATTACAGGATTTGATATCATTATCATGCCTTATTAAGGCGAAATGTTTTTGGAGGGCGGGCTAAATACCCTTTACAAAAACAACCTCTGTACCTCGCCAAGGAGACAGTTCCCCTATCTGACTTAATGACTTCATTAACATATTTGGACCAATTCTTGTAATTTCTCAATGGTAAAAAATTTGGTAGTGCTGAAAATATCATAAAGAGTAATCGAAACTTTGTTCAAATTCTCCAAACAAAGTTAATAGAAGTGTTATCGTAATAAAGCAGAAATGGTAGGTAATTAAGGTAATTTTAACAACGAAGTAATGGAATTAAAAACTTCCCCCAGTCCATCTAAACCATTGATATTGAATAATTTACCAGATATGCCTCTCCCTGATGGCGGGTGTCCTCGAAGAAGTAGAACACAAATCGATTTAATGCTTTTGGCAATTGAAGCTTTGCAGCTTGGAGGAGCTGAAGTGATGCTGAAGGTTGTCAAAGACTTGGAACTAGAAGAGATTATTCCTAATCGTGTTTCTTTGTGGCGACTGCGTAGTACAAATCCTCTACGTCAAAACAGTCAACGCCGTCCCTTGACATTAAGTGAAGCGAAGGCCCTAGTAATTATTGCTTGTCACTTGGCCAAACGTTTAACTGTCCCAATTCGGAAACTTTTGTTTGACTATCAGCAGTTAAGCCAAAAACAGTTACCAATAGAAAGTCATTTACAATTATCCTTTTATTTAGAACAGTTTAGAGCGCACTTTCGCAGTCGTATGAACCCTAGGCGTTCTGGTGTAATGGCCTACAATTCGGAGGAAAAGTTAAATCAACTAGGGTTAGAGTTATTGGGTAAGTTGCTATTCTGTACTGGTACGACCGGTATGCAGCGGTTTTGGATTAGTCTGTTTGATGGAGAAGTTTTGTAATATATAACAGGCAAGAGGTAATAGGCAAAAGTGGTATGGGAAAGATATTTTCTAGTTTAAGTTCATCATCACTCTATGCTATAAAATTTATAGCAAATCTCAAAAGTATTGCTAAATATTCTTTAGAGTAGGAGAGTAGGAAGTTAGAAAGTAGAGTTCAACCGAATAGGTAGTCAATCAGCTTAATAGACATGGGCGTGATAATCAAAAATAAAATCAATCCCATACGCAAAAATTATCAATTCTTTCTCCCTGTTAAGTGTTCCCTGTTAAGTGTTCCCTGTTCCCTCTTTTCCGGAGATGGCTAATGCAATGAATCGTTAAAAACATTGCTCAAGCTTACTTATTACTTAATAACTGAAGTCTTGAGCAAGGTCTTGCATTATTTTGGGGAATTTGGTGAAGGAAGTCAAAATTTCAAATTAAGATTGTATCGACTAAAAACTTTGAAACTATTAATAACTCAGAGCGATTATTTCAGATCATCGTAAAATTTCGGTAAGTGGGAAAAGTGCCAGTGTCTTCGGTGCGTCTTACATTCATTCATTCTGGGGAGACCCCAGAATTAGGCACTCGCTTTTAACTGCTGGATGGAAACAACTCGACGGATTTTAATCCGTAGTCAAAAAATTTGTGATAATTAACCAAGAATGAAATAGCCTCTGAGTTCTGACTTCAGCTATAGTTTTCCTGATACTCCCGACCCCTGAATAGTTAAATCAACCCCTATTACCACTAAATTTTGATTCTGTCAAACCAGACAAATTATCAGTTTGAAAATTAGTTAGCCATCTAGGCGATCGCTCCTTACCCAGTTACTATTTTTTAGCCACTTCATCAACGACTCTACTATGGTTTAAGGCTATTATCTCCTAAGCATTTTGAAAATTAGTCATAAAAATAGCACTATATCATTGTTTATATATGATACCAAATGCCTGAAAAAACGCAAGCTCGTAGAAATAGAAAGCAAAATTTTCCGCCGAATTTGATTCTTTTTATTTAAAATTTAAAACATAATCTCTATTTTAGACAACTTTTATTTATGAAATAGCTTTCTAGTGTTGACTTAAAAAATCTAATATGGTAATAATTACTTTCAAGTATAATTAACTATCTATCCTACTAAATTTTCCCATCGAAAGGGAATTTGGAAAAATTATCTCCAATGCCAATTACCAAAAATAATGCCAGACTTCACCAAGACTTCAACGATTAAGTAATCAGTAAAATTCAATAATGTTTTTGACAATTATCAGTTAGTAAATGTATATTATTACTATTTTTATCTCTGCCCCACTCCCCTGCTCAAGCGCTCTCCCACTCAATCATTTCAGTTAGCCTACAGGGGGAGGAACTGCGTTAACAGTACTGACCGCTGAAGCCAGAGGCTTGAAATACTAAAGTTGATTTTTTTCATCCCCTATCCAAGGGGAGCCTATAGACCTGATTTTTTGTCAGATGTAGCAAAACTTTTGAGATTTGGTATAACTCTATTTCCTGTTGCCTTTTTGAGGTAAATGCTGAGTGCTAAAACCTGACCGCTATTCAAAAAAAACATCATATAAAATTTCAATTATATACTGATTTAAACTTAAGAAAATTAAACTTAATACTGATTTAAAATTCACTAAACATAAAAATCAAAAAATATTTCAAAACAATACAAAAAGTTGATTTAATCAACTTACAATTAACCTCATAAGATAAAGAATGGAATTATAATCTAAATAGGTATCAAGTCATACCTAGAAAAAGTCATTCATTAGGGCAAGAAGATAATATGAAAGTAACAAACGAGCATGAACTAGAAGAGCTCATACAGAAAGTCAAACTAGCCCAAGAAAAATACGCCACTTATACTCAAGAACAAGTAGACTACATATTCAAAAAAGCAGCCCTAGCAGCCAACGCAGCTAGAATTCCCCTAGCAAAAATGGCAGCAACAGAAACAGGCATGGGATTAGTAGAAGACAAAGTAATTAAAAATCACTTTGCCTCAGAAATAATCTATAACAAATATAAAGGCGAAAAAACCTGTGGAGTTATCGCAGAAGACAAATCTTTTGGCTTTCAAAAAATTGCCGAACCAGTAGGAATTCTTGCCGGAATAGTTCCCACAACTAATCCTACCTCAACAGCAATTTTTAAATCATTAATAAGTCTCAAAACTCGTAACGCAATTATATTTTCTCCTCACCCCAGAGCCAAAAAATGTACCTGCGAAGCAGCTAGAGTAGTTCTCGAAGCAGCAGTTGCAGCAGGGGCACCAGAACAAATTATCGGTTGGATAGATGAACCAACACTTCCCCTATCTCAACAACTGATGCAACATCCAGATATTAAACTCATTCTAGCTACTGGTGGACCGGGAATGGTTAAAGCTGCTTACTCCTCCGGTCATCCATCTCTAGGAGTTGGTGCTGGTAATACTCCAGCTTTGATTGATGAAACTGCCGATATTAAAATGGCAGTCTCTTCAATTATCCTTAGTAAAACCTTTGATAATGGGATGATTTGCGCTAGCGAACAATCAGTCGTTGTGGTTGATAGTGTTTATGATACAGTCAGACAAGAATTTATCGACCGAGGTGCTCACTTCTTAACTCCAGAAGAAAAAGACAAACTGCGCAGCAAAATTATTGTCAACGGACGGTTGAATGCAGAAATTGTCGGTCAACCAGTGCAAAAAATTGCCGAAATGGCAGGTTTCTCCATCCCAGAAAAAACCAGAGTAATTATTGGTGAAGTGGAAGATGTCAATAAACAAGAACCCTTTGCCCATGAAAAACTCTCTCCCATTTTGGCAATGTATCATGCAAGTAGCTTTGAGGAAGCTGTAGACAAAGCAGAAAGTTTAGTCGAATTTGGCGGACGCGGACATACGGCAGCTCTATATACTTCCCCTGCTAATACAGATCATATTAAACGATTTGAAGATACAGTCGAAACAGCCAGAGTTTTGATTAATACCCCTTCTTCCCAAGGAGCGATCGGCGATATCTATAATTTCCGCCTTGACCCTTCCCTAACTCTTGGTTGTGGAACTTGGGGGGGTAACTCCGTTAGTGAAAACGTTGAACCTCACCATCTGCTCAATATTAAAACAGTGGCAGAACGTCGAGAAAATATGTTGTGGTTCCGCGTTCCCCCCAAAATTTACTTTAAATATGGAGCTTTACCTACTGCCATGCGAGAGTTGGCAGGTAAACAACGGGCGTTTGTTGTCACTGATAAACCCATATACGAACTTGGGATGACTCGCGGTTTAGAAAATGTGCTGGATGAACTTGGGGTTAAATATGACATCTTTTATGATGTGGAACCCGATCCTTCCCTGGATACTGTTAACCGGGGTTTGGATATGATGCGAAAGTTTAATCCTGATGTGATTATTGCTATTGGTGGTGGTTCGCCTATGGATGCTGCCAAAATTATGTGGTTGATGTACGAGCATCCAGAAATTGAGTTTGAAGGTTTGGCAATGCGGTTTATGGATATCCGCAAACGGGTTTATGAGTTACCACCTTTGGGAGAGAAGGCTATTTTGGTGGCAGTACCTACAACTTCCGGTACAGGTTCAGAAGTTACGCCTTTTGCTGTGGTGACTGACCGCCAGAATAATATTAAGTATCCTCTGGCAGATTATGCTTTGACTCCTAGTATGGCAATAGTCGATCCGGAGTTGGTGTTAAATATGCCAAAAGGTTTGACTGCTTTTGGTGGAATAGATGCTTTGACTCATGCAGTGGAAGCTTATGTTTCTGTTTTAGCTTCCGAATATACTAATGGTCTGGCTTTGAAAGCTATTGGATTAATTTTTAAATATCTGCCTTCTGCTTATGACAATGGTGCTAAAGACCCCAAAGCACGAGAAAAAATGCACTACGCTGCAACTATTGCAGGTATGGCTTTTGCTAACAGTTTTTTGGGTATTTGCCATTCCATTGCTCACCAGTTAGGAGCTATTTTTCATGTTCCCCACGGTTTGGCAAATGCGTTGATGATTTCTCATATTATTCGTTACAACGCTACCGATGCGCCATTCAAACAAGCTACTTTCTCTCAGTATAGATATCCTAATGCTAAATGGCGTTATTCTCAAATTGCTGATTATTTGGAACTTGGTGGAGAAACTGAGGATGAAAAGGTAGATTTGTTAATTGCTGCTATTGAAGAATTGAAGAGTAAAGTAGGTATTCCCAAGGGAATAAAGGATGCGGTTTCAGTGAGTGAGGCAGAATTTTTTGCCAAGTTGGATGATTTAGCAGACCAAGCTTTTGATGACCAATGTACGGGTTCCAACCCTCGTTATCCTTTGATTAATGATATTAAGCAGTTGTTAACTAATGCTTATTATGGTGGAGAATTAAATAGTAATGGTAATGGGAATCAGGGGTCAGGACTAAGGACTCAGGAGAAAATAGGGGTCATTAATTGATAATTGATAATTGATAATTGATAATTACCTCACCCATTACCTGCCAATCTGTAGGGGCGGGTTTTGAGGAGAACATCCTGCTGATGTCAAAGATTTTCCTAAACCCGCCCCCTGTTTCATGCACGGACAATGAATGGGGGCGGGTTGATTGAATTTATGGGGAAATGTCAAGGCTTTTGGCTAAACCCGTCCCTACTTTTGAATGTCACCCACACCCTCATATAAAATCCGGATAATTAGTATAGCCAAGTCCGCAGCGACGGTCACTCCGTGGAAGGAAGCAATCTCAGGGATGGGCGGAGATTGCTTCCTGGTGTCGCAATGACTACTGTCACACCCTCATATAAAATCCGGATAATTAGTATAGCCAAGTCCGCAGCGACGGTCACTCCGTGGAAGGAAGCAATCTCAGGGATGGGCGGAGATTGCTTCCTGGCGTCGCAATGACTACTGTCACACCCTCATATAAAATCCGGATAATTAGTATAGCCAAGTCCGCAGCGACGGTCACTCCGTGGAAGGAAGCAATCTCAGGGATGGGCGGAGATTCCTTCCTGGCGTCGCAATGACTACTGTTCAACCAGATTCTATATCAAAAAAAATGGTGCGTTACGGTTCACTTTTTTCCGCTTTGCGCTAGCCAAACGAAGTTGTGCGCTAGCTAAACACACGGTTCTACTAAACTTACCCAAACTTACCCATGAGGGTTTTGGAGCTAGCTTCCTGCTTCACTGAAGACCACTGACTATTGTCTGTAACTTATCTTCTAATCCCTTGGAATTCAAGCTACTGATTCACATAGTTTTTGCTCGTTGACAGCAGCATTAAAGTCTCTGTTTTTTTTATGCACATAGAAGATAATTAATCGCGCATAATAATCTGCGCGATCGCTCACTAAGAAGGAGTAGCTTTTTTTGGGTTAATTAAACAGATTTTATCCCAATTTGATAACTATTTGTAAAAAATAGTATAGCCAAGAAATAAGGAATAAAAAAAGGGGGAAATGATATAAATAGGTATATCATATGATTGAATAAGCTCAAGCATAAAAATAAATTTCTAGCTTTCTATCTTGTAGCATTTGCCTTGAGAAATGGTATTAGATTACATTTTAACTACTTCAGTTTGAATATTATCGGCTGATTTTAAAACTGAATTAGTTTTGACTGCACGGAACATTCCAAAGCGACAAAGACCACTCCCAAATGCAAGACGCATTAGTAGCAAAGTGGGTACTTCTCGTATAGACTTAATTATCCCTGATAAACCAGAGAGAATCATTCCTTGAGGTCTAATTACACCTTGCCAAATAGAATCAAACCAAGAAGGAAGAGTTTCTGGCGTCCAATCTGCGGTTATTACTTCCCCTTCTACTAATCCAGTTTCTGCTATTAGTTCCGAAAAGCCTTCGATACTAGAAAAAGCAGGATGAGACCACTGCTCTAATAATTGACGCATTACAGGTTTTTCCCAAAAATTGAGTGGTTTTTGGCGATCGTCTCGCTGATTCCAGTCAGCTACAACCAATATTCCACCAGGCTTTAATACCCGTATCATTTCTTGAGCATATTTAGCTTTATCTGGCATATGAGGTCCTGCTTCAATAGACCAAACTACATCAAAACTATTATCTGGGAAAGAGAGTGCCAAAGCATCATCTACCTTAAATTTAGCATCAACTCCTTCTGGGGTTAACTCCTGTGCGCGTTGTACTTGTTTAGGACTAATGGTAATACCCGTAACATTAAATCCGTAGTCTTTGGCTAAAATACGGCTACTACCACCAATTCCACAACCTACGTCTAAAACAGTAGTACCACGGGGTAACTTATCGACGCCGCCCCATTTAACCATTTCATGCACAAAGTCAGATTTTGCTGTCAAGAAATTTTTCTTCTGTGGTGGCGAGCCATAATGACCTAAATGAATGTGTTCGCCCCAGTAAAATTCGACGATACCGTCTTCAGTCCATTCATCGTAGGAATTGGCTACAGTTTCTGATGATTGATAACTGCGAGGATTTTTCAGGTAAAGCACAATGCCTATTACTGATAGTAAAAGTAGAAATCCAAGGGTGTAATATAGGTACATTGGAGAAATCATGGTGTTTATTTACAAGTTTATTGGTATTATATTAGATTTTCAAAATTTTATCGTTAAAATGTGAGTTAAGAAACCTAACCCCCCAACCCCCTTCCCTGCAAGGGAAGGGGGAGAAAACTCCCCTCTCCTCGCAGGAGAGGGGGGAGAGGTCTCCAAGGTTGCTCGCTCCTAACCCACAATTTTAGATGTAGGTTGGGTTGAGGAACGAAACCCAACAAAAATCTTTCTCCCCTACTCCCGTACGGACGTTCGCATTTTTGCCGGTGCAACGTCCCTACCCTACTTCCTAATGCACCATTTTAGTAGATGTAGGTTGGGTTGTTCCCGTTAGGGTTGCGTTAGCGTTAGCGTTAGCTTTAGCTTTAGCGTTAGCGTTAGCGTTGCAAAGCAAAGCAAAGCATGGAAACGAAACCAAACAATAGTAGAGTTTTGTTGGGTTTCACTGTCGTTCAACCCAACCTACAGTTTTAGCTACTCCCCCGCTCCCCTACTCCTTTAGGGACGGTAAGTTATTGACAATATTTACAGTTTCTAAACTAACTGTAATTACTTGACGAATTAATCGGACAATATATTGTTCGTCGTTTAAGCGGTTGGGGTCATTTTCAATGTCACTGCGTTTGTCTACTTTTACTTGGTAGCGATCGATAATCCAATCTAAAGCGGAACGATTACCGAGACGATACTCAAAGACTTTTGGCGGAATATTGGCTAAGGTGAGAAAGTCGTTATAAATTAATTGGGTTTTGTCTTTGCTGAGTTTCATTTTTTCGACTCGCCAATTTAAGGGAACTTCTTCATTCTCGATAAATTTTAAGGGATATTCGGGTTGTTGTTCATAGTTGATGTGAATTTCGGCGAGGCGTTTTCCGGCATTGGCAAATCGCTGAAAGTCGGGAGCGTAGGGGATGCGGGGTAATTCTCGTTTCAGGTTATCGGCGTATTTTTCTCGATAGGTGGGATGATGTAAAACGGCGTAGATATAATAGAAGATATCCCATTTAGCGATCGCCTCGTCTTGGTATTTTTGGCGAAAGGTGTCTAAGCTCCACTTGGTGATATTTTCTTGGCGGTTGGTTCCGTCTTCGTTGTAGCTGTAGAAGGGGAAACATTGGGTTTTTTCTAAAATATCTAAGCAAGGTATTTGTGAAGTCATCAGACTATGAAAAGGCTTACTACTACCGACTCCACTTAAACAAATCACCCGATTCTCTTTCTCAGTGTCCGGGGTAGGGAATATGTAGGGAAATTGATAACGACGATTATTTAAGTGAGCATCAAAATAAAGGCAAGATTTAGTAAAAGGACGATAAAGAGACTGTCTAATATTATTCTGATCGTATTCTACGACAATCCCCCGCTTTAAATGGTCTTTCAAATCTCCAGACCAGCTAATTTTAGTATCATCATAAATGACAAAATCATCGACTTTAACAGATTTGTCTTGACAACCCTGCCATTTTCTCACTTGTTCATTATAAGTAGCATTATTACCTGCTTGCGTGACCGAGGTTGCGGAGGGAATGGAAATAGAGACTCAGACTCCGAAGTTGCAAGAATATCGGCGAATGTTGGTGGAGTTAATATTTTCTGAGGGGAATCATGTTTGTGCGGTTTGTGTTGCTAATGAAAACTGTGAGTTGCAAAATATAGCGATCGAGGTGGGGATGGATCATAGTCGGTTTGCTTATCGTTTTCCAGAGCGAGGAATGGATTTATCTCACAAGCAGTTTGGGATAGATCATAATCGTTGTATTTTGTGTACTCGCTGTGTGCGGGTTTGTGATGAAATAGAAGGTGCCCACGTTTGGGATGTGGGGAGTCGTGGTGCTGATTGTTTTATTGTTTCTGGTTTAAATCAACCTTGGGGAGAGGTGGATACTTGTACTTCCTGCGGTAAATGTGTGGATGCTTGTCCTACTGGGGCAATTTTCCGTAAGGGTGCAACGGTAGCTGAGATGAAACGCGATCGCTCGAAATTAGAATTTTTGGTCAATGCGAGAGAAAATAAACAATGGACGAGGTGAATACAGTTATCAGTTATCAGTTATCAGTTAACAGTTATTGATTTAGCACTATTAACTGCTCCCTACTCCCTACTCTCTATTCCCTAATTTATAGTTAGAGACTGAATTTATAAAACTCCCTATTCCCTACTCCCTACTCCCTACTCCCTACTCCCTACTCCCTAATTCAAGGTATTAATTATGTCAAATAAAATAAAATTTGCCACAGTTTGGTTAGCTGGATGTTCTGGTTGTCATATGTCGTTTCTCGACTTGGATGAATGGTTGTTTGAATTGGCAAATCATGTTGAGGTTGTTTATAGTCCGGTTGGAAGTGATATTAAAGAATATCCAGAAAATGTTGATGTTTGTTTAGTGGAAGGAGGCGTTGCCAATCAAGATAATTTAGAAATAATTATTGAGGTGAGGAAAAAGACTAAGACGTTAATTTCTTTTGGAGATTGTGCTGTTACTGCAAATGTGCCAGCTATGCGAAATATGTTAGGTGGTACAAAACCTGTTTTAGAACGAGGTTATTTAGAATTGGCAGATAAAAATAAGCAATTACCAAACGCGCCTGGAATTGTACCAGAATTACTTGACAAAGTTTTGCCTGTGCATGAAGTAGTACCTGTGGATATTTTTATGCCTGGATGTCCGCCTCCTGCCGATCGAATTAAAGCAACTTTAGAACCTTTATTAAAGGGTGAAAAGCCAAAAATGGAAGGTCGAGAAATGATTAAGTTTGGGTGAAATTGAGTAGGTTTGGTTAAGGAAACGAAACCCAACAAATATATTATACTAAATCCGGTTTACATGGCAGCCTTATAATAAGGGTAAGGCAGAAGGGTTAGAGATAAATTTCAAAAAGGTACTTTTTATAACCGGATTTGGTATTATTAATTCTCGGCGTAGTTGTGTAAAAAATACCAGGCAAAAATGCAACAACTCCAGAAGGTAACAAGTAACAAAAGTAATAATTTTAAACTTTTTATCTAATGCCTGTATTTTTACATAAGATTTAGGATTGGTATACATATTTCTGTTGGGTTGCGCTGTCGCTTAACCCAACCTACTAGCTTAAGTGGTGCGTTAGATGGGGAGTGTGGGGAGGGTGGGAAGTGTGGGGAGTGTGGGGAGAAAAAGACACCTAGAAACAAAAATCTATTGCACAGTTTTAGTTGTGTCAGTCTACTACTAATAAGTAACCAAGAAAAGCTGATGAAAAGACAAAAAATTCATCTAATTTTAGCTTTCATATCCTGTGGAATTTTAATAAAATTATCTCTATTAAATATTCCCCAGTCTTTAGCTACTCAACAGGCAATAATTTCTCAGATTATTGATGGAGATACTTTAGAAGTTACTATGTCACAATGTCGAATTTATTGGGAAGGAAAGTCAAAGTTATGTCGGCTATAACTTGCTTGTATTGATAGTCTTGATTATGGAGATAGTTCGTTTTTTGAGACTACCAAAAGTAGACTTGAAACATTAATTCCTAGAGGTACAATATTATCAGTTATTGATACAGGAAAAAGTAGTTGTCAACGGATAGTTCCAGAGGTATTTAAAGATAATACTTCTCTTAATTTACAACTGGTTCGTGAAGGAAAAGCTTCTCTTTTCTGTAAACATTTAGATGATACTTGCCCTAGTTCAAAAAGTGCTTACTTAAATGCTAAAAATTCTGCTAGATAAGCAGGTTTAGGTGTCTGGAATTCTCAACAATATTGGGGAAAAGCTCGCGTTTGTAATTATAATTAAAGAAGGTCTTATATCATGTCTGGTTAAATAGTTATAATTAAAGCTTGTAGTAGGGCTTGAGCAATAAGATAGATATTTCATATCATGTATGGTAGCATCGGAGCCTGTATAAAATAAAATTACAATTGAAAGAAACTTTTCTGCTTTCTGTCTTCCTTCCAGCAAAGTATAAGTATTCAGGCGGAGCGGACACGATATTATGGGCTAAAGCCCTACTACAAACAAAAACTTTTTTATAACTCAATCCGGACATCATATTAGGGTAAGCATTTAGCAGTCAGCTATTAGCTATTGATTTTGGAGGAAATAAAAGCAGTTTAGAATGAGAAATTGAGAGAGAATTAAAAGTTACTGCTAATAGTTAAATTCTTACATTTATGAAATTTATCTCTAAACTTAATCAGTAAAAATTTCATCAGCTATCAGCTTTTTTCGTTTTGCTTAAAATACCCTTCTCGTAACTAAAAGAAAGTCTTACTGATTTCTGATAACTGATAACTGAAATTACCGCTTCTTTAATCAGCAAAAATCATAATTTTATTAAACTAAGGAGAAAATAAACTATGTCTAAAACAGTAGTCATAGACCCCGTAACTAGAATCGAAGGTCATGGCAAAATATCCGTTATATTAGACGATGCTGGAGAAGTATCCGACTGTCGATTTCATGTCGTAGAATATCGCGGCTTTGAAAAATTCTGTGAAGGACGACCCTTTACCGAAATGGCAGGAATAACAGCAAGAATTTGTGGAATTTGCCCTGTCAGTCATTTATTAGCATCTGCAAAAACAGGAGATAAAATTCTCGCAGTGCAAGTTCCTACCGCCGGAGAAAAATTACGCCGAATGATGAATTTAGGGCAGTTAACTCAGTCTCATGCTTTAAGTTTTTTCCATCTTAGTAGTCCTGATTTTCTATTAGGTTGGGATAGCGACCCTGCTAAACGAAATGTCTTTGGGTTAATGGCAGAAAGTCCTAATTTAGCAAGGGCAGGAATTCGACTCCGACAGTTCGGTCAAACTGTGATTGAATTGTTAGGAGCTAAAAAAATTCATGCGGCTTGGGCGGTGCCTGGTGGTGTACGAACTCCCCTCTCTGAAGAAGGGCGAGAATGGATAAAAAATCGTCTGCCAGAATCTTTTGAAACTGCTAATATTGCTCTCAATTTGTTTAAATATTTATTAGACGAACAATTGAAGACTGAAGCCGAAGTTTTTGGTAAGTTTCCATCATTATTTATGGGGTTAGTTGGGGCAAATGGTGATTGGGAACATTACGGCGGAAAATTACGGTTTACTGATAGTGAAGGTAATATTGTTGCCGATAATTTAAGTGAAGATAATTATCAGGAATTTTTAGGAGAAGCAGTAGAAAGTTGGTCTTATTTGAAATTCCCCTACTACAAACCAATGGGTTATCCTAATGGTATTTATCGAGTCGGACCTCTTGCTCGCTTGAACGTTTGTTCGCAAATTGGTACAGAAAAAGCAGACCGAGAATTAAAAGAATTTCGAGACCGTGCAGGTGGTGTTCCGACTTCTTCTTTCTTCTATCATTATGCTCGTTTGGTAGAAATTATTGCTTGTTTAGAAAGAATTGAACAATTGATAGATGACCCAGATATTGTTTCTCCACGCACCCGTGCTACTGCTGGTATTAACTGTTTAGAAGGAGTGGGAGTTAGTGAAGCGCCAAGGGGTACTTTATTCCATCATTATAAAGTAGATGAAAATGGCATTATTCAGAAAGTAAATATGATTATTGCTACTGGTCAAAATAATTTGGCAATGAATCAAACTGTCACTCAAATAGCCAAACATTATATTCACAATAATCAAATTCCAGAAGGAATGTTAAACAGAGTTGAAGCTGGTATTCGCGCTTTCGATCCTTGCCTTAGTTGTTCTACTCATGCAGCAGGTCAAATGCCATTACATATTCAATTAATTTCAGCAAATGGCACAGTTTTAGATGAAGTTTATCGGAATTAAATAGCTTTTAGAAATCAGCATTTTCTACAGAATGCTGCGCAAATAGCTATTAGATAAAGGTAGTAAACTGACACATCTAAAATGGTGCAATAAGTGTAGGTTGAGTTGAGGGACGTAGCTTGCTTCCCGTCAGGGTAACCCAACAACCATCTTTCTCCCCTCCGACCGTACGGACGTTTTGCTGACGCAAAGCTCCGCTAACGCTGCGCGACATGAAACGCATTTTTGCCTGTGCAACGTCCCTACCCCCTAATCTACAGTTTTAGCTGTGTCGGTCTAGTAGTAAACTGACATATCTAATATGGTGCGTTACGACAGATTGTTAAATCCCTTTCACAGTCTAAATTTTAGCCGTAAATACGCACCCTACTAGACCGTTTCAAAATAGTGCATTAGATTTGTCATTGCGTTTCGCTCCGCGACATGAAAAGCGCAGCTTTGCGATAGCAAACGACAGTGTTTGCGAAGCAGTCCGTAAGGATAGCAATCTCCAGACACTTTTCTATTGCACCATTTAAGATGAAACAATCCACTACTGGACTACTGGAGTCAGACTAAAATTTTCAGAAAAAAAACCTAACCCCCCAACCCCCTTCCCTACCAGGGAAGGGGGAGAATATTTCTCCCCTCTCCTTGTAGGAGAGGGGTCGGGGAAGAGGTATTAATTTGCTCAAATTTACCCACACAAATAGACTCGCTTTTGATAGACAAAAACAGCTTAACTATAAGTTATAGATAAATAAACATTTTTCCACCTTATGAACTGCCCAAATTATCCACAAAATTTTGATGTTCTACTGTAGCTAACCCCAGTTGTACTACTTCAATAACTTTCATTAAATTTCCTGTTAATAAAGCAGTTTTATCTAACCATAACCCTGGAAAAATTTCACTATAAGTTATGCCTTATGAATTAGGTTGAAGCTGAATATATTCCCCTGATTTTAACCGAAACCAATCAATTTCTCCATCCTCAACTCGCCAAACTAAATACTCTTGAACTTGATTACGACGATAAACTTTTAGCTTATCATTTACATCAAGAGAAACACTACTAGCAGCAATTTATACTATTAATTCTGGCGCTCCTTCCACATACCCATCCTCACTAATAATTGACTGCCCACCATTTTCAATTCTGAGCAAAGCATCTGGTTGAGGTTCATTATCTCCATCCAAACGAACAGTAGAATTATCTCCAAGTTCTATACCTGGAGTTGCTGACCAATAAATGCCCAACCAAGTCATAATTCGTGCATGAGGATTACCATGTTTTGTAATTCGTAAAGGAGAAGCCATATAAACTATTCCCTCAATTAATTCTGCTTTTTTTATATTTGACTTGCTGTAACGATTTTCAAATTCTATTCTAGTTAGGCGATCGCCATTTTCTAGGGTAGGAATTGTTGACATTAATACTCTATTTTTCAATTTACTTGTCATAATTTTCGCCTCATCGCCTTATAAATTACATTTTAATAAATTTTAAATACTTGGCTCCAACGCCAAACTAAATACTCTTGAACTTGATTTTGACAATAAACTTTGACAGGACTTACGCTCCAAGCGCCATATCTAGTAGGGGCATCTATGGGAATCGCCCCTACAGATGGCGTATAATTCCATATTTTGCGTAAGTCCTGTTTGAGCTGATCATCCACATCAAGAGAAACACTACTCACAGCAATTTCCAGAATTAATTCTGGCGCTCCTTCCACATCATCCTATTCCTCTTCTCCTAATTCTGCAATGATATCCAACCAATACTCATTAGCCAATTTGAGCAAAGTTTCTTTGATTTGCTGGTGTGACTCTGGAATTTGCTCTAATAAAGAAATGACTTCCTGAGAGTTACAGCTAATAGCTGCTATGTGGAGTTCAGAGCAAAAATCTTTACCCATAAAACTTAAGATTTCTGGAGATAAACTAGATATTGGTAAAGTCGAGTCTGTAGGAGTAGAGGAAATATTACAAGAACTTTGGGAAAAACCAGGATTTTTGGTCAGGTCGTGAGGAGCAAATATTAGTATTTCCCGTAGCGATCGCTTTACCTGATAACTATTTAATTCATGATGAAAATATTTTTGTAGGTATTCTTGAGGCACATGAGCGGCAATATTTTCTGGATAAATTCCCCTGGCAGCAGTTTCTAGAGCATTAGTATCTATGTCAGTGGCAAAAATTTTCACATTGAGAGATTTACTCGTTTGCAGTATAGCTTCATTAACCAGTATTGCCATTGAATAAGCTTCTTCTCCAGTTGCACAAGCACAGACCCAAATACACAGTTGTTTTTCTTCCTGTTGAATCCTATTTACGATTTGGGGAAAAATTTCTGTCTTTAAATATTCCCATGCTGGAGGGTCTCGCCAAAATGAGGTAGCACCGATCAGCAAATCTTGGCAAAGTATTTTTTGTTCCTCTGAAGAATTTGTCAGGTAATGAATATAATTTTCTAGCTTTCCGTATCGTGACAGAGCGCAGCGATGAATAATGCGACGGCTGAGAGTAGAAGTTTTGTAATAAGAAAAATCTATTTCCTGAGTTCTGTAGAGGATACTTAATATTTCTTGTAGTTCTTCAGGGATAACTAATGATAATTCTCCTTTTTGATTCTCTTGAGAGAATAATGGATTTCTTCCCCACTCCACAATCTGATACACAAATTGAGCAAGTTCTCTTGGAGATAAGATTTCCTCAACTAACTCCGAGGAAATGGCATTAGTAGACACATTCGTAAAGTTGCCTGTTTCTGAAGCTTGGGCTAGGGATATGCCATTAGCTTTGTTAATGGCTCTCAACCCTTCTTGGCCATCATTCTGATTACCTGCAATGAGAATAGCAACAACTTGCTCTCCCCATTCTTGAGCTAGGGACTTGAAAAAGCTATTGATGGGGGTGTCAGACTCTGGAGGATTGTCTAGTAAACGTAGAATGCAATTTTCTAGCTGTAGATATTTGTCTTCTGTGGCTGCCAGAACATAGAAACTATTGGAGAGAATAACTGTCTCATTTTCTATTGTATAGACTTTTGAGGGAGTTTTTTCTTCTAGGAGTTGAGTCAATCGAATGATGAAATTAGGAGATTGAGTGTGGAGTAATATTATAAATGCAGCATTTATCTTGTCCGGCAGATTAAGAAAAAATTCTTCTAACTGCTGAAAATTATCTGTAAATATTGCTATACCGACTACAAATAACTTTTTTTCCGGCTGTAGTTTCATTCTTTTAGTTTGGATTTTTTGGTGGGTTTTCTCGTTCTTAGATGGCTTTATTGAATGAAACTAGCGATCGCCAAGAAAGTTTTACAGGAGGTGCAAACTATAATTTTACTTTGGGGTTTGCTGAAAAAATCACAAAACGAATGACTTGTGTAGTTTTTAAATGTTTCTACTCTTTTCCTATCACTTATAAACTGTTTGTCAAATAAGTATTAAGAAATTAAATAGGGCTTGCTGGTTAAATCTAAAAGCATTGACATTCTAATGGTAAAAGCATTTTTAGGTTGCCAAAAGTAATATATTTTTGCCTGATAAGGCTCAAAAAGTTAGTATTTTAGGTAAGAGTTGGACAGAAAAATCAAGGGATAATTTTTCCGAGTACCTCCTCTCTTACCGAATTATTAATTATTAATTGTTAATTAAATAATTGTGGTTTAAAGCCTCCCCTTGGATAGGGGAAAAAAGCGGTCCTTGGATGGCGAGGTTTCCTCGCTTGCCTCCAATCTCCCCTTGAGAAGAAATGATATTTCCCAATCTTCAATTCCGTAACGGTTTTAACCTTCTTGTAATTATCAATTATCCATTATCAATTATCAATTAATGAATCCCTATTCCTCTTGACTCTTCACTACTCCTGTACGGGCGATTCGCATAGATGCCCCTACTCCCTACTCCCTACCTCAACCATGCATACTTCCATAAGCAAACCCTAAATAGTGACTAAAATCTAAAAGCACTAAGACTTTAAACAATTGAAATCTGGTAAATATAGAGATGTTTGGTACATATCTTTCTAGATTTAAAACAGACAAATATTTGTCAATATTTATTCCTCCTAATTCCTAATTCTCAATTCTCAATTCCCTGTCTCCTCTAAAAAATTAATCGTATATTCAGCTTCAAATTCAGAGCATATCCAAATAAATACCCAATTTTTAGTGTACTTTAGCAGAAAAGATGCACAATTTCTGATTTAGAATTTAGAATTTAGAATTACACAGGACTTACGCAAAATCTTGAATTATACCCTATCTGTAGGGGTGATTCCCATAGATGCCCCTGCTAGATGTGGTGGTTATGCGCAAGTCCTGTTACAGAGGTTTTCATTTGAACCAATCCTCTTCTTAAAAATAAGAGGTAATTAGAGCTAGCTGAAACTATCTAAAAGGATTGATATATAAAGACTTTAGCATTTTTTTTGTCGAAGAAAATGCGCCTGTTTCAGGCTGAAACGCTCCAAAAGTTAGTATTTTAGGCAAGAGTTAAGCAGAACAATCTTGGGACAATTCTTACCGAATAATTAATAATTATTAATTATTAATTAAATAATTCAGCTTTACCAGCCTCCCCTTGGATAGGGGAAAAAAGCGGTCGGAAAGCGGAGCATTCCGAAGGATGGGATGGCGAGGTCTCCTCGCTTGCCTCCAATCTCTCAAGAGAGAAGAAACAGTATTTCCTTGTATTTAATTCCGTAACGGTTTCAACCTTCTTGTAATTATCCATTATCCATTATCCATTATCCATTATCCATTAATGAATCCTACCTCCCCTAACTCCTAACTCCTAACTCCTGTCTCCTGTCTCCTGTCTCCTGACTCCTGCCAATTTAGTATCAAAATATTAAAGTCTGTTGCATTTTCTTTACATACCCTGACAAAATCAACTACGAGACCTAAGTCCGTGATACCATCCCAATTTGTATATAGAAAAAAGATTAAGGAGAAGACCTTTGACTTTAAGGGTTGCTGTTGTTGGTTCTGGTCCAGCGGGTTCCTCTGCTGCCGAGACCTTAGTAAAAGCAGGCATTGAAACTTATTTATTTGAACGTAAACTAGATAACGCCAAACCTTGCGGTGGAGCTATTCCCCTCTGCATGGTTAGTGAATTTGAGCTACCACCAGAA
The DNA here is from genome assembly GCF_010672385.1 of Okeania sp. SIO2F4. GTDB lineage: Bacteria > Cyanobacteriota > Cyanobacteriia > Cyanobacteriales > Microcoleaceae > Trichodesmium. The sequence goes on along the minus strand of NZ_JAAHGT010000020.1, from coordinate 40,048 downwards.
ATTATCGATCGCCGGGTGAGAAAAATGAAAATGATATCTCCCTCCAATGTTGAGGTAGATATCCATATAGAAAAACAAGATGAATATATAGGTATGTGCCGTCGGGAAGTATTAGACGGCTTCCTCAGAGACCGAGCAGCTTCCCTAGGAGCTAACCTAATTAATGGCACAGTTTATAAACTGGATCTTCCTACTAATGATAGAGACCCCTACACTATCCATTACTCTGACCATTCAGAAGGAGATATTCAAGGAACAGCCAAAACCTTAAAAGTGGATTTAGTTATTGGAGCTGATGGGGCAAACTCCCGTGTAGCTAAAGCTATTGATGCAGGAGATTATAATTACGCGATCGCCTTCCAAGAGCGTATTCGTCTCCCTGACCATCTCATGGCATATTATGAAGACCTAGCAGAAATGTATGTGGGAGATGATGTTTCCCCAGACTTCTACGCTTGGGTCTTCCCCAAATATGACCACGTTGCTGTAGGTACTGGCACAATGAAACCTAACCAGGCCAGAATTAAACAGTTACAAGCAGGTATTCGCGCTCGTGCAGCTAAACGCCTCGAAGGTGGGGAAATTATCAAGGTAGAAGCTCACCCCATTCCCGAACATCCTCGCCCCCATCGGGTTCGTGGTAGAGTTGCTCTAGTAGGAGATGCTGCGGGTACTGTTACTAAGTCTTCTGGTGAAGGTATCTATTTTGCAGCTAAGTCTGCTCGGATGTGTGCTGAAACTATTGTTGAGACTTCTAATAATGGTGCTATTGTCCCGACTGAAGCAGATTTGAAACTTTATCTGAAGCGGTGGGATAAGAAATATGGCATGACTTATAAAGTATTGGATATTTTACAGACAGTATTCTATCGTTCTGATGCTACTCGCGAGGCATTTGTAGAAATGTGTGCTGACCGGGATGTACAGAAATTAACTTTTGATAGTTATTTGTACAAAACTGTCGTACCTGCTAATCCTTTAGTTCAAATGAAGATTACTGCTAAAACTATTGGTAGTATGCTCCGGGGTCATGCTTTAGCTCCTTAATTAGCTATCAGCTTTTAGCATTCAGCTATTAGCTTTAATTCTGTAGGTGGTTTGCTCTCCAAACTCCCTACAGTTAATTAAATTAATCAGGACTTACGCAAAGCTACTATATATAGAGTTCAAAAACTATAACGTTATGGTTTTTAACGCTATATATATGGTCTGGTGCGTAAGTCATATTAATCTTAAAATCCTGTATATAGTAGGATTTTACCATATTTAACACTCCTCTCAAGAAGTCCCGCGCTGTAATTTTCAATTCAGTGTCGAAAGCCAGAATATGATATATTATTATCAAAACAGGGGTAGAGCATCATCTCTGTATAAACAGCAGCCAAATTTTTCAGGCTGAAGAATCCCTCGTTTTCGCGTAGGCGCAACGTCGGGAGTATATCAAATAAAAAGCATTCTTAACTGCTAATGCTTTTTTTGTAAGCTCTGTAAGCTAGAGGTTATAGCAGTCAAAGCAGAGGTTAAGATATATAATCAGAGATTACTTCTGACTTCTGACTTCTGACTTCTGACTTGTAGCCATAAATGGGGCTGTGGCTCAGATGGATAGAGCAAGCGCCTCCTGAAATATCGGGCACCATGTGAGGAAACTCCGTGAGTGAATGTGGTCAAACTCAAGGAAGCCTAAGTCTTTTATACAGATAAGGTAATCTTGAGCCAAGCTTTACCTGATTATGGGTAAAGAAGGTGCAGAGACTAGAGTTTTAAGGAGTAATTAAAATTATCCTTAAGCGTTAGGCCACCACCTAAAGCTATGAGAGCTATGGTGAAGGGATAGTCCAGAGAGTGGGGAAACTCACACAAATCTGAAGCGCTAGGTCGCGCGTTCGAATCGCGCCAGTCCCGTAAATTAAGTCAAAAGTTAAAAATTAAAAGTTAAAAGTTTGATTGTGTTTGATTACAAATTAGACTTTTCGGTGGTGGTGCATTTTCATTAATGGATAATGGATAATGGATAATGGATAATTACAAGAAGGTTGAAACCGTTCGGGAATTGAATACAAGGAAATACTATTTCTTCTCTCTTGGGAGATTGGAGGCAAGCGAGGAGACCCGCTCTTGACAGAGCCGCTGCCTCTTACAGAGGAGCTGCGAAGTGCGCAATTCAAGTCGCTCCGCGAAACGCCATCCCATTCTAAGCTCATGCTCCGCTTTCCGACCGCTCTCTTGGTCGATTAGATATGGCGAGGAGACCTCGCCATCCCTCGACCGCTTTTTTCCCCTTGAAAGGGGAGGCTGGTAAAGCTGAATTATTTAATTAATAATTAATAATTACCAATTATTCGGTAATGGTGGTTTATTGTAATTATTTTGGTCAAGGGTACAGTGGGAGCATCTTGCTTCTTTACCGAAAAATTGGGTTTAAAGCCTCGCCAAGGCGCGGGCGACTTTCTATAGTATGCTAATAATGAGATTAGTTATGTACCCGCCAAGTCTCATAAATACTCTAGAAAAGAAGATGTTTGTCGAAACTTCTTAACCTTCAGAGCTGAACTTGGGAAGCTTTCAGGTCAATGAGGAGCCAAAAAGAGAAGGCACAGATAAGCATCTATAAGAATTCTTGCTCTTGTTGCGGGAGGGCATTCCGAGACTCTAAATGGACTTGGAGGCAACTGTAAGACTACCTTGACGGTAGCAGCAGCCGGTGATATGTCAACTCGCCGAGTATCTAGGGCTCGGTAGGAATTCCTCTGCCTAAAGGCAGGGGAGGATGTCAATAAGCATTTTTGATCCCCATCTACCATGTGATTTCTGAAACTAGACTGTTATTTTTTTTGACCGAAAAATTGGGTCTGAAGCCTTGCTCTTCTAGAGCAACTTTTTGATTGATTAAGTAGGAAGACATAATCTATAGTATTGTTGTCGCGGGTGGCCAATCCGAAACATTAAACAGACCAGGAGGGAAGCGTTAGACTACTGCCAAGGTAGCAGCACCCTGTGAAGCGCTAACCCGCCGAAGAGTTACTACTCAGTAGGAATTCCTGTGCCTTTAGGGTGGGGAGGATGTCACATCTCAAATGTAAATAGTATGATATTATCTCTATTTCCTACTCCGGATGGTAGATAATACTTTCTGAATATTGATATTGAAACTCTTTCCATCTGTAAAACTACAGATGGTTTTTTATTTTTAAAGATATGGTTTTGAGGGTAGTTTCTAGTAAAAAATTATATAAAGCATTGAATATGTCTCGAATTTCCTGGTTTTTAGTAGGATTTTTAGTGACTTTTTGGATTAGTTACCAGCAATTTGCAGGTAGTATTGAACCTCCTCAAGCTTTATTGGTACTTGGTGGGGCCATAGAAAGAGAAGTATTTGCTGCAGAATTTGCCCGCCAACATCCTCATCTAGATATTTGGGTATCTTCTGGCACGAACCCAGAATATGCAGAGTGGTTATTCTCCCAGGCTGGGATATCACAAACCCGTTTACATTTGGACTATGATGCTGTAGATACTGTAACTAATTTTACTACAATAGTGGATAAACTAGAATCCCAAGGTATTACAAGCGTTTATTTAGTTACCTCCGATGACCATATGCGTCGTGCTGCAGTTATCGGCCAAATTATTTTGGGTAGTAGGGGTATTACTTTTAAACCCCTACCAGTTCCCTCTGGGCGATCGCCAGAACCTATCGAAAAAGTGATTCGAGATGGAATTAGAGGAATTGTTTGGTTAACTACTGGTTATACGGGAGCCAATTTGCCCCATCAATTATCCCCTTGAATTTCTACAGGTTCTTGGATTAAAACAAAAGGCTCTACTATCAAAGCATTAAACTTTTTGGTATCGTTACTATTCCAAATCGACAATTGTTCTGCTGAAGGTTTATAAATAAGTTCTTGGTTCATCCAGTCTTGGACAGAAGATGTATTATCAGAAGCGATCGCTTCTCCGACATCTAGCAAATCTAATTTTTGGTCTATAATTACTACAACATCACGTTTAACATGAGGTACTAACCAATTCCATTCAGCCACATCGAAATTTTCAGCCAATCGTTCTCTAATATTAATATCTTCCATTTTCTTTCTAACTAAATTTACTAACTAAATTTATTAAATAAGCACTCAGCACTCAGTAGAATTTTAAATTCTAAATTCTAAATTCTGAATTCTAGTTAACGTCCTAAATCGTGCATTTTGTTAATTATATCTGCACATTTCTGGCTGATTAATTCTAACTCTTCTTTTTTAGTTGATTCAGGAGGAGGTATAATCTCTCCTATTCTGACAGTTATTGGTACATAATTAGCCATCAAACCTTGACGCTTGACTGCATGAGTACCCCAAATACAAACTGGTAATAATGGTACTTTTGCCTTTGCCGCGATTAAAGCAGCACCCAACTTTGGTTCTGTAATTCTACCATCAGGAGTCCGAGTTCCCTGTAGAAAGATACCCGCAGCCCATCCTTCTGCTAAACTATTCATAGCGGAACGAATAGCACTTCGATCTGCCGATCCTCTTTTTACAGGATAAGCACCATATAGGTTAATTATCTGTTTCAAAATTGGCACATCAAATAATTCCTCCTTTGCCATATAAGCAACTGGTCTTCTGACAGAAACAGATAAAATTGGAGGGTCTAGATCGCTAGCATGGTTACTAACTATGACTAAAGGTCCCTGTTGTGGAACATTTTCGACCCCATAAATATTACTCCGAAAATAAAAACGAAGTATAGGAACTATTAATGACCATTTTAATAAGCGATAAAGAACTAAATTCTTAACTGGTTCACGATTTCTAGCCACAGGATTTTACATTATTAATTTTAAGTAAGTTATTTCACAATATAGCCTATAGCATTTTTTGGTACAGTTGTGCAGAAAATATTTGCATAATTTAGGGTAGACCTAACCGGGAATTGTGAACAGGAATAATAATTTTACACTTTATTATCTATTGGAGGATTTTTGACAAATCTTACACAGATTACTGTATCAGTTTTTCGATCTTGATGCTAAAAAAACTAATTCATTTCAAAGGTACAAAATCTACCTGTTGTACAAAATTTTGACCTTGGTTTGACACAGCAAATACCAGAAATTTTTTTACTACTAAACTTGTTTTGCTTGGTACTGCTAAAAATATGTGGCGAGTGAGGGGATAATTATAATTATTGATAGTAGCTCGATTGACGACAGGTGAAATTCCGTTAATTGGTACAATTCTAACTGTAGTTTGATTTTTGGCCTGAGCTATTGTGGTATAGCTAATTCCATTAGTTTTCAACTCTCGTAAAATTGGAGTTGTAACATCTCTTTTATATGTAATAAAGTTGGCACTATCTGGAGCAAAAGATTCTCCTAACAAGACAAAATCTTGGAATAAATTGTAGATGCCACTTTTGGGATAACGATTGATAACTTTAATCCGTAAATCAACACCGCCAACTTCTGACCAATTAGTAATTTTTCCCTGATAAATATCTTTTAGTTGGTCTAATGTTAAGCCTCCTGTGTAGGGATTATTGATTCCTACTACTATCGCCAAAGCATCTTTAGCAATAGGATATTAATTTTATATTTGCCGGAGCTTCTTCTGGTTGTAATGGGCGAGATATTGCTGCTATTTGTACCTGATTTGTCAGTAAATTTTTGATGCCTTGATTAGAACCATTTGGCATACCTTCAGGTACTCCATAAGTGACAGGAATATTAGGATATTTTTGTTCATAAGCATTTTCTAGTAGCTTGATTAACTTAACCATTGTCACACTACCATCTATTGCTAATACATTAGGATTTGGTAGAGAAGCATCTAGGTTAGAAACTATTTGATTAGCTTCTTTCAGCAAACTTAGTTTTCCTGTTGGATTATTAACTATCTTAATTATTAGTATTCTGTAGTTTATTTTGATTTAATAAAAACCAATACCCTCCTCCACTTAATAGAATAAAAACAATTGCTGGTGGTCCGCTACTTTTAGTCATAATTATTTGGCTTAGATTCATATTAAGGTGGGTATTGTAATTTAAATATGGCAAAATTATGTGCTGTATAGCGAATGCTGACCTGTAAATTATAAATTTTTACTCTTTTTCAAGTATTAAATCATAAACATTCAGTCGTCACCCATCAGCTAATCCTAAATAAAAAAAATGGTTACATAATTAATCTGTTAATTCTGAAGTATTTCCTCAAAATCAACACTACCCACCTTATACCATTTCGACCTGATGTTGCGCTTAATAAAAGATAACAGCTATTAGTAAAATTCAGGTTTGAGTAAGAATTATTAAGCGCATTGTTACAGAGAAATGGTATTACAGCTATTTACCGAAAAATCAAGGTTGAAAGCCTCTCATTTCAAGGATAAAAAAAGAAAAAATCCCTTTTAACCAATCCTATCTGTTTGAAGAAGAGGTAATTATTAACTAGCTATTAGCTGGAGCGCATTTAGCTGGAGCGCTCTTCAATTCGAGGGTTTAAGTCCCCCACTATATTTAAAAAAATTAGTGGTGCGCTTTTTTGGGGGTTTGAATCCCCCATTATACACCAAGAATAAGCTGACTGCTGAAGGCCGCAGTTACGACCCAGGAGGCTAGCTGAGTGCTGAGTGCTACTTCAATTATTAATTATTAATTGTTAATTATTAATTATTGAACTATTTGCTCCAAATTACTCACATTTACCAATTTTAAATCTGGACAAGTTCGTTTAATCAAACCTGTAAGAACCTTTCCTGGACCTATTTCTATAACTTTTTCTATTCCTTCTTTTTCTATCTCTATAGATGTTTCACGCCATCGCACACCATTTGTCATTTGTTGATAAAGACGAAGTTTTATTGTCTCTGCATCTTGAGAAGCAATAGGTTCAAAATTGGAAATTATTGGTACTTTAGCATCAGCAAATTCTACAGATTTTAATATTTGTTGAAATTCCCTAGATGCAGACTCCATTAAAGGAGAATGAAATGCTCCAGAAACATTTAATTTAACTGCACGTTTAGTCTTAATTTTTCCAAGTAAAATTTCTACTGCTTCTGGTGTACCAGATATCACAACTTGAGCAGAATTATTATCATTTGCCAAAACTACACCAGGGGTTTGCTGAAGTTCTTCCTCAAGCTGTTTTCGGTCAAATCCCATTAAAGCTGCCATCTTTCCATCTGTGACATTATTCATTAGTTCAGAACGTTTTTTAACTAATTTTAATCCTGTCTCAAAATCAAATACTCCAGCAACATAGAGAGCAACATATTCTCCTAAACTATGACCTGCAACTAAATTTGGTTGAAAAGAATGAGCAAACATTTCATCTGCTAATATACTTTCCACTACATACAAACAAGGTTGAGTATAGAGAGTTTGAGATAATTTTTCTTCTTCACTTTGGCAAATTTCCGTTACAGACCAACCTAAAATTTCGTTTGCTTGCTCAAATTTTGCTTTGGCAGAAGGTAAATCTAATAAACCTATTCCCATACCAACTTTTTGAGAACCTTGTCCTGGAAACACCCATGCTGTTTTTGTCATTTTGATATTATAAATTTAACTATGCAAAGATTTGTTTTTAACCCCTAAATTTACATCATAATTTATATATACTAACGCTCGGAAAAAATACTCAAAAAATACTAGAATAAAGAAGATTAAAAATTTATACTTCTGAAGTAGTGGCAATTCATTAATTGCCACTAAAATCCTATTTGCTACCTGTATCTATCCTTCCTTATTTCCATTTAACTAGCTATCAGCTTTTCCTTACGAAATGCTCCGTAAACAGCATTTAGCTGTCAGCTAAAAATTCGAGGGTTTAAGTCCCCCACACTTATTTGGAAAAGCAGGTGTTGCGTGTTAATGGGGATTTAAATATCTTATTATATACCTTGAGAAGCTAATAACGCAGTTTCTCTGTAAGAAGCTTGTTAATAGCTGAGTACTGACTGCTACTTCAATTATGGTAGAACAAAAGTTTTAAGCTTATTTTGCTGAAAGTTTTATTCTCAAACTCCATAAATATTGGAGTTTGGAAAAAGTTGTACAGAGGATATTAATTTTGAATTTTCACTTTTGACTTAAATCAATACCGCTCCACTCAAAAATTACCGCCCCCCAAGTTAATCCAGCTCCAAAACCAGAGGCAGCAATAATATCCCCTGATTTAACCTTACCTTTTCTAACAGCTTCATCTAAAGCTAGAGGTATAGAAGCTGCAGAAGTATTGCCATAATTACTAAGATTACTAATAACTTTTTCCGAGGGAATTTTCAGTCTATTAGCAACAGCATCAATTATTCTTTGGTTAGCTTGATGTAATAACAACCAGTCAATTTTATCCACACCAATATCAGCTCTAAACAGAGTTTTTTCTATCACTTCTGGTACTTTTTGTACGGCAAAACGATAGACTTCTTTACCATTCATACTTATTGGTTGATAAGTACCTTGACTAACAGTTACTCCCTCAATTATTTCCTTTGCTTGGGGTTGGTAAGAAAGATTTAAACAGCCATTTTGACTACCATCACTGCGAAGTTCAAAACCCAGGAGGCGATCGCTTTCTGAAGCTTGCAAAATCACTGCACCTGCTCCATCTCCAAATAAAACACAGGTGGTTCGGTCTTCCCAGTCTACCCAACGTGAGAGAATATCTGCCCCAATTAATAAGACATTTTGATAAACTCCATTACGGATAAACTGCGCTCCTGTAACTAGGCCAAATACAAAACCAGAACAAGCTGCAGTCAGGTCAAAGGCGACTGCTTTTGTAGCCCCCAACTCCCCTTGAATTTGACTAGCAGTGCCAAATAAATCATCTGGACTAGATGTAGCCAGAATAATCAGGTAAATATCTGCAGGAGTAATATTTGCTTGGTCAAGAGCTGCTAGAGACGCTTGAGTTGCGAGGCTACATAATGATTCTGTTGTATCTGCCAGTTGTCGCTTACTAATCCCAGTACGAGAACTGATCCATTCGTCAGAAGTCTCTACTATTTGGGATAATTTTTGATTATCTAGAGATACTTTTGGTGTGGCGGAACCGCTTCCGGTTATGGAAATACCTATATTTGTCATCTGTCAGTTTTTAATTATTACTTGTTTTCTAGTATTACTTACTGCTTTTCATCAATCTTTCCTGAATCTATACCTTAGTACTGCAAATTTTCTTGTTTTGTTTACCCTCACGACTTATAAAAGCTTGTTTAAAACAGCAAAATTATTAGCAATATCCTAACAAGGAAAACTACAGAGTCAAGTTTACTAAATAATCATTATAACTTATATAAGTAGGAGTAAATAGGAAAAATTAAATATCAGATTACTGTCAGAAGTAATTTTTCCAAAATCATTCTTAATTCTAACTCCTGAATTCTGCTAATTTCAAGTTCACTTGACTCTTTACCGGGTACTTAGCTTTTCTCAAATCAATGATGTAGACAATTTTTTAATTTTAGGTAACAGGGAAGATGTAACATATAAAGGGAAAAAAATACAGTATCTCATTAATATGAGAACCGCTATATCTTAAGAAATAAACTGAATAAAATTGAAACAGTTGAATTCTAAATCCTCGTCTTTTTCAATTGAATAATGAAAAGTCAAAAATTATGCAAAAATGGTTTTGCTTTTGAGTCAAGCTTTTGATGGTTGCCAGAAATCAGGTAATCGCTATAACAGAAGCACTACTGATTACTAACTATTGACTTTTTACTTTCTGGTAAATACTTAGAATTAATTCGTTCCAGCACTCTATTTTCAACAGCTTCTTTTGCTGAACGAACCGCATTATATATAGCTGGTGCTTTAGAAGAACCATGACTAATAATACAAATTCCTCCTACTCCTAATAATAATCCCCCTCCATGTTCTACATGGTCTATTCTTTGTTTCATACGTTTTAAATTAGGTCGTAATATTGCAGTACCTATTTTCCCACTCAGACCAGGTGTCAATTCTTCCCTCATCATTTGCAGTACAGCATCACCCACTGCCTCCGCAAACTTTAATAACACATTACCTGCAAAACCATCACAAACTATTACATCAAATTCACCAGATAAAACATCACGACCTTCTGCATTACCGATAAATTTGATTTGACTATTTTCTTGCAATATTTGGTGAGTTCGTACTGCCAAATCATTTCCTTTTGATGGCTCTTCCCCAATATTAAGTAGTCCCACTTTTGGGTCGGAAGTCCTCAAAACATATTCACTATAAATTGTCCCCATCACTGCAAACTGCTCTAAATATTTGGGGCGACAGTCCACATTCGCTCCCACATCCAGAATCAGGACTGGTTTTTTCTTAATCATAGTAGGTAAAACTGCCCCAATTGCAGGGCGATCTATTCCTGGTATTCTTCCCAGACGCAGCAAAGCGGAAGCCATTGCAGCTCCTGAATGACCTGCGGAAACTACAGCATCTGCTTCTTTCTCCTTTACTAAGTTCATAGCTACATTAATAGATGCCTTGGACTTGCGCCTAATGGCAGTCAAAGGTTCTTCGTGCATTTCTACTATGTCCTCAGCAGGAACTATTTCTGGCAGAGGTTGGTTTGATTTGTGATGTATACAGGCTTTAATTTGCTGAGGGTCGCCAACTAGCAATACTTTGACACCATAAGCTTCTTGGGCTTTGAGTGCTCCCTCAACAATTTCTGATGGGGCATGGTCCCCACCCATAGCGTCGATTGCGATTCGTGTAGGTATTATTCCCATTTATCAAAATTTAGAAAAACCTTCAAGATTTTATCAGTTAATTGAGCATTTATTGACTTTTCACTTGAGAAAAATTGCTGGATAGTAAATTAGTTTCATATTACATTAAGCTAATTCATAAAAGCAAAAAAATATTCTCCTCCAAGCTATAAAGTGTGTAATATCATGTCCGGTTGAATACTTATAAATAAACGACGGAGGAGTCAGGAGTCAAGAGTCAGGAGTCAGGAGGGAAGAAAGAAGCAAGAAAGAATAAAGAGGAGGAAAAGGAGAAAGTTTTTTTTATCACTAATTATCCGGACATGATATAACTTGGCAAGTTGATTTACATGACTTATATTACTTTTATTTTTTGACTTAGTAACTATCAATGTCAGGATTCAGGTATCAGTAGGTAGCTTTTTCTAGATCGTAATGCACTAACAGCTTTTTAATTTCTGAGGAAGATTAGCTAATCTGTTTTGATAGTAACTTTTAATTTTTGCTCAATCTTTCAATTTTACTTCCTCTTTCAAAGATAGTAAATTAATAGCTGACAGCTAAAAGCTAATGGCTGTTTCCCTGCGCGATATAAATTGGCAGCATTCCGCAGGAAATGTTTACATATCAATTTATTTGATTAGCTGCTTCTTGCAATTTTTCCACTATTTTTTGGTTTTTTTGGCTCCGACTACCATACAATCTAGCTGTAAAAACTTTGATAATTTCTAAGATATCTCGATCTAAATCTTCTTCTTCTGTGGATTCAGAACAGTGATTAATAATCACAATTTCTGTGCCAAAAATCTCACAAATGGTAAATATTAGTTCAGCGCCAAATCTTAGCAAACGGTCTTTATTCGTTAATACTAAACGCTCTACTTTTTCTGAGCAGATCATTTTGATTAACCTTACCAGTCCTCTTTTTCTGTAATTTATTCCTGAACCTAAATCTCGAATGATTTCTACTAGCCAGCCCTGATTATTACAGTAGGCTTCTAATACCATGATTTGTTTATCTAAATTGGCTGTTTGCTCAGAATTGGAAATACAGGCATAACCAATGGTTTTACGTTCTCCAGCTCTAAGTCCAAGAAGAGTTGCTACATCATATCGGCGATGTCCATTTTTGGTTCTTTCTGACTGGATTTTGCCTTCACGTTCCCATCTTCTCAGGGTACTTTCTGCTACTCCTAGCAATTCAGCAGCCTTTCCTATAGAAATTTTGCTCATTTTCTATGATTAGGATATTTGGTAAGCAATTTTAGCAAATAACCAGTAAGTTTTTGTAAGTATCTTAGAATTCTTTTTTTTGACAAGTATTATAAAAATTAATATTTTTATGCGTAACTATAAATTTAATATATTTAAACTTTAAGGCTTAACTATTGCGCAATAGTAATGAATATATTTTCTATTTTTGATAAAACAATTAAATTAGCTTCTGATTGACACTCCACGGGATAAATCCGCGTGGATTCTTAAGGGTCACAAATTTTACGGGCTAAAGCCACGTCAAATTTTACCCTTAATGGCATAGCCAAAGATGCCTCTAGTCTGTCCGGGGTAAACCCATTCAGGTTGCTTTTGACTCCAATATTTGCAGCCCCATTACANGAAGTCAAAGATTGGAATGGAGGTCAAGCCCTCGGTCTGTTAGTGTGTCTTAGCTCCATACATTACTGCACTTCCACTTAACACCTATCAACGGGTCGTCTTCCCGTGACCTTACCTACCTAACGTAGTGAGAGCACTCATCTTGAGGTGGGCTTCCCACTTAGATGCTTTCAGCGGTTATCCGCTCCGCACTTGGCTACCCTGCGTCTACCGTTGGCACGATAACAGGTACACCAGCGGTGCGTTCCTCCCGGTCCTCTCGTACTAGGGAGAAATCCTCTCAATGCTCTTGCGCCTACACCGGATATGGACCGAACTGTCTCACGACGTTCTGAACCCAGCTCACGTACCGCTTTAATGGGCGAACAGCCCAACCCTTGGGACGTACTTCCGCCCCAGGTTGCGATGAGCCGACATCGAGGTGCCAAACCTCCCCGTCGATGTGAACTCTTGGGGGAGATCAGCCTGTTATCCCTAGAGTAACTTTTATCCGTTGAGCGACGGCCTTTCCACGCAGTACCGTCGGATCACTAAGGCCTAGTTTCCTACCTGCTTGAGTTGTCTCTCTTGCAGTCAAGCTCCCTTGTGCCTTTACACTCTCCGGCTGATTTCCAACCAGCCTGAGGGAACCTTTGCGCGCCTCCGTTACCTTTTAGGAGGCGACCGCCCCAGTCAAACTGCCCCCCTGAAACTGTCTTTAGGCCGGATACGGCTCTAAGTTAGAATTCTAGCCTCTCTAGAGTGGTATCTCACCGATGGCTCCTAGACCCCCACAAGGGACTATTCACAGCCTCCCACCTATCCTGCGCAAGAGAAGCCCGAACCCAATTCCAGGCTACAGTAAAGCTTCATAGGGTCTTTCTGTCCGGGTGCAGGTAGTCCGTATCTTCACAGACATTTCTATTTCGCCGAGTCTCTCTCCGAGACAGCTCCCAGATCGTTACGCCTTTCGTGCGGGTCGGAACTTACCCGACAAGGAATTTCGCTACCTTAGGACCGTTATAGTTACGGCCGCCGTTCACCGGGGCTTCGGTCGCTAGCTTCACTTTCGCTGACCAACTTCCTTAACCTTCCGGCACTGGGCAGGCGTCAGCCCCCATACATCGTCTTTCGACTTAGCGGAGACCTGTGTTTTTGGTAAACAGTCGCCTGGGACTCTTCACTGCGACCAGCTTTCACTGGTACCCCTTCTCCCGAAGTTACGGGGCCATTTTGCCGAGTTCCTTAGAGAGAGTTATCTCGCGCCCCTGAGTATTCTCAACCACCCTACCTGTGTCGGTTTCGGGTACAGGCATTATTGGCTTATGGTGTTTAGAGCTTTTCTAGGAAGCTTGACAGATACTACTTCGCACCCGTGGGTGCTCGGACTCACGCCTCAGCTTGGAACGTTTTCTCCGCTCCGCAACACCTCGAACGCTTACACCGGTAACCATCTTCCGGCTAGCTCACGCCTTCTCCGTCCCTCTGCACCAACCAATAACAGTACGGGAATTTTCACCCGTTGTCCATCGACTACGCCTTTTGGCCTCGCCTTAGGTCCTGACTCACCCTCCGCGGACGAGCCGTCCGGAGGAACCCTTAGGGTTTCGGGGTATGTGATTCTCACACATATTTTCGCTACTCAAGCCGACATTCTCACTTCCGTTTCGTCCACAACTGCTCTCGCTACTGCTTCGTACTACTACGGAACGCTCCCCTACCAATACTATTAGTATTCCACAGCTTCGGTATACCACTTAGCCCCGTTCATTTTCGGCGCCAGAGTCCTTGACCAGTGAGCTATTACGCACTCTTTCAAGGGTGGCTGCTTCTAAGCCAACCTCCTGGTTGTCTATGCACTCCAACCTCCTTTCTCACTTAGTGGTAATTTGGGGACCTTAGCTGGTGGTCTGGGCTGTTTCCCTTTCGACGATGAAGCTTATCCCCCACCGTCTGACTGGTAAGATTACCATCTGGTATTCAGAGTTTGTCTCGATTTGGTACCGCTCTCGCAGCCCGCACCGAAACAGTGCTTTACCCCCAGACTTTTACTCTTACCGCTGTGCCTCAACACATTTCGGGGAGAACCAGCTAGCTCCGGGTTCGATTGGCATTTCACCCCTAACCACACCTCATCCGCTCCTTTTTCAACAGAAGTCGGTTCGGACCTCCACTTGGTGTTACCCAAGCTTCATCCTGGACATGGTTAGATCACCCGGGTTCGGGTCTATAAACTGTGACTATCGCCCTGTTCAGACTCGCTTTCGCTTTGGCTTCGACCTTAAGGGTCTTAACCTGCCACAGCCTATAACTCGCCGGCTCATGCTTCAACAGGCACACGGTCACTCGTTTAATCGAGCTCCCATTGCTTGTAAGCTGACGGTTTCATGCTCTATTTCACTCCCCTCCCGGGGTTCTTTTCACCTTTCCCTCGCGGTACTGGTTCACTATCGGTCACACAGGAGTATTTAGCCTTACGAGGTGGTCCTCGCTGATTCACACGGGATTTCACGTGCCCCATGCTACTCGGGATACAACCGGAACTGAATTGGGTTTTTGACTACAGGACTTTCACCTTCTCTGGTGCAGTATTTCGCTGCTTCGTCTAACTTCATTCAACTCCTGATGGTTGTCCCACTACCCCATCTGTAATAACAGATGGTTTAGGCTTCTTCCCTTTCGCTCACCGCTACATAGGAAATCGCGCGTTGCTTTCTTTTCCTCCAGCTACTAAGATGTTTCAGTTGGCTGGGTTAGCTCGTGCGGGCTTATATATTCAGCCCGTCGTTTCTGGGTTGCCCCATTCGGACATCTCCGGCTCAATGCTTGCTTCCAGCTCCCCGGAGCTTTTCGTAGGTAACCACGTCCTTCTTCGCCTCTGTGTGCCTAGGTATCCACCGTCAGCCCTTGATAACTTGACCACTTGAATTTCTACCTGACTAGATTTTAATTTTGTTAGGTTTTACCTAACCTCTGGTTCAGTTACTTTGACTTCTTTTGACTATGCAGTTTTCAAGGTTCTTACTGGACTTTTAGATGACCAGCAGCATGACTTGATTTATTCAGGTCTTGTTGCTGAGTTCTGTGGTTTTCCTCCTACCTGGAGGTAAGCGGACTCGAACCGCTGACTCCTGCCTTGCAAAGGCAGTGCTCTACCAACTGAGCTATACCCCCTTATTTTCGGTTAGGTGGGCCATTCTGGACTTGAACCAGAGACCTCACCCTTATCAGGGGTGCGCTCTAACCATCTGAGCTAATAGCCCGTGAACCGAACCTAACCTCTAGTTTGAAAGCTTAACTTGACTTTTTTTCCTTGCTCGACCAGGGTTCTCCAATCACAACACATATACTTTTTCTGTGTTGAGTTGGTTGGTCTCCCTAAAAAGGAGGTGATCCAGCCACACCTTCCGGTACGGCTACCTTGTTACGACTTCACCCCAGTCATCAGCCCTACCTTCGGCATCCCCCTCCCATAAAGGGTTAGAGTAATGACTTCGGGCGTGGCCAACTTCCATGGTGTGACGGGCGGTGTGTACAAGGCCCGGGAACGGATTCACCGCAGTATGCTGACCTGCGATTACTAGCGATTCCTCCTTCATGCAGGCGAGTTGCAGCCTGCAATCTGAACTGAGGCTGGGTTTTGGGGATTGGCTTCCCCTCGCGGGTTCGCTACCCTCTGTCCCAACCATTGTAGTACGTGTGTAGCCCAGGACGTAAGGGGCATGCTGACTTGACGTCATCCCCACCTTCCTCCGGTTTGTCACCGGCAGTCCCTTCAGAGTGCCCAACTTAATGATGGCAACTAAAGACGAGGGTTGCGCTCGTTGCGGGACTTAACCCAACATCTCACGACACGAGCTGACGACAGCCATGCACCACCTGTGTTCGCGCTCCCGAAGGCACTCTCAGCTTTCACCGAGATTCGCGACATGTCAAGCCCTGGTAAGGTTCTTCGCGTTGCATCGAATTAAACCACATACTCCACCGCTTGTGCGGGCCCCCGTCAATTCCTTTGAGTTTCACACTTGCGTGCGTACTCCCCAGGCGGGATACTTAACGCGTTAGCTACGGCACTGCCTGGGTCGATACAGGCAACACCTAGTATCCATCGTTTACGGCTAGGACTACTGGGGTATCTAATCCCATTCGCTCCCCTAGCTTTCGTCCCTGAGTGTCAGTTTCGGTCTAGCAAAGCGCTTTCGCCACCGATGTTCTTCCCGATATCTACGCATTTCACCGCTACACCGGGAATTCCCTTTGCCCCTACCGAACTCTAGCTTTGTAGTTTCCACTGCCTGACCAGAGTTGAGCCCTGGGTTTTGACAGCAGACTTACATGGCCACCTGCGGACGCTTTACGCCCAATCATTCCGGATAACGCTTGCCTCCTCCGTATTACCGCGGCTGCTGGCACGGAGTTAGCCGAGGCTGATTCCTTTGGTACCGTCAGAACTTCTTCCCAAAGAAAAGGGGTTTACAACCCTAGAGCCTTCCTCCCCCACGCGGTCTTGCTCCGTCAGGCTTTCGCCCATTGCGGAAAATTCCCCACTGCTGCCTCCCGTAGGAGTCTGGGCCGTGTCTCAGTCCCAGTGTGGCTGCTCATCCTCTCAGACCAGCTACTGATCGTTGCCTTGGTAAGCTTTTACCCCACCAACTAGCTAATCAGACGCGAGCTCATCTCCAGGCAAAAAATTTTCACCTTTCGGCATATTGGGTATTAGCAGTCGTTTAGACCTGAAGGCAGATTCTCACGCGTTACTCACCCGTCCGCCACTAGCTCCGAAGAGCCCGTTCGACTTGCATGTGTTAAGCAGACCGCCAGCGTTCATCCTGAGCCAGGATCAAACTCTCCATGATGTTTGTTTGACTCTTTGTTTTTTTTCTCTTTGTCTATTGACTTAGAGATGTTTTTTATGTATCTTAGGACTCAGAAGTATATTTCTTTGTCCTAAATAATTTACTTATAACAAGGACTTTAGAAGTAGTGCTGTTAAACTTTCAAACTATTGAGTTGTCTAGGTTCAGGCGCTTGGTTTGAGATTCGTTTGTGTTCGTTTCTCTCTCCGGCACATTTATTAATCTAGCAACTCTACCTTGATGTGTCAACCCCTTTTCTACATTTTTTTCTCAAAACAGGATTTTCAGGTTGGTAGGTAACGTCTATATGTATTACCTAGTAAGGTTTTGATGAATTAGAAATTTATAAAAAAAAAATTGGCAGCCAGAAAAATCATTCAACAAGATGTCCCTTTTTTATTTAAGGTTTTGGATATATATTTTTAGACCCTTATGCTCCATAGGGTATTCTGATTAGAGACGATTATGAGATTCCGAAGACTTACGAGTTAGGTTTTCTTCTTTATATATAGAACCTAACTACAATGACGAAACTCTTTCGACTCTTATAGTTACTTCACAGACTTTATTTAACTGTTATTTATCTTAGCTTGGCCAGCTTATGTATACGATCAAATTGCTAGTAGAAGCGTAATATTAACTGGCATTCATCCTGACGTTCCCTTTAAAGGATATGCCAAGTATTCTGCCAACGTTTTGATAAAATTAACTAACTGAAGCTAAATCAAATGTCCATAGCCTTAATTTTCAACCCACAGGAGGAGAAATATTGCAAATACTCCTAAGTTTGTCTCGAATGATCGATCGCTTGAATGAGCTAATTGGACGTTTGACTTACTGGTTAGTTATACTAATGGTCTTAGTTGGTGTTTGGAATGTGATTGGACGCTATCTGGGTAGGAGCATTGGTCAAAATTTAACTTCCAACGCTTTTATAGAAATTCAGTGGTATATTTTTGACCTGGTTTTTCTCCTAGGTGGAGCTTATTCTCTAAAACATAATGAACACGTCCGTGTGGACATTTTTTATACTAATTGGAGTCCGAAAAGAAAAGCTCTGGTTAACCTAATTGGTACAATATTGTTTTTAATCCCTTTCAGCATTATTGTAGTGATAGTTTCCTGGGGTGCTGTTGTAAATTCTTGGGCTATCCTTGAAACTTCTCCTGACCCTGGTGGATTACCCCGTTACCCAATCAAAACAATGATTATAGTTAGCTTCGTATTATTATTTCTTCAAGGAATTTCTGAAGCAATTAAAAATTATTTAGTAGTCTTTGCAGGTAAATCTAAATTATCCCCCCGTCAGGAGTCTAATGAGTCTGAGTTTTGAATCTGAATTTCTTGGTCCATCAATGTTTGCAGGAGCATTGGTTTTACTTTCTTTTGGTTATCCTGTAGCTTTTTCCCTAGGTGGAGTAGCAATAATCTTTGGTTTAATAGGTATTGGTTTAAGAGTTTTTGACCCTATATTTCTGACTGCAATGCCCCAAAGAATTTTTGGTATTATGGCTAACTATACTTTGTTGGCTATACCCTACTTTATTTTTATGGGGGCAATGTTAGAAAAATCTGGCATTGCAGAACAACTGCTGGAAACTATGGGAATATTGTTTGGTCGAGTTAGAGGTGGTTTAGCTCTAGCTGTTGTTATTGTAGGCGCTCTTTTAGCTGCTACTACTGGTGTGGTTGCTGCTACGGTAGTGGCAATGGGGTTAATTTCTTTACCTATTATGTTGCGGTATGGGTATAATAAAGAGTTGGCTACAGGTGTAATTGTGGCATCGGGGACTTTAGGTCAGATTATTCCCCCTAGTGTGGTTTTGGTAGTATTGGCAGACCAACTGGGAATTTCTGTTGGCGACCTGTTTATTGGTTCTATTTTGCCTGGTCTAATGATGGCAGGAACTTTTGCTCTTCATGTTTTGATTGTTTCTTTTATACGACCAGACTTGGCTCCAGCTTTACCACCAGAAGTACGAAATATTGGAGGTAGAAATCTAGGGTTTAGGGTGCTAACAGTAATGATTCCACCATTACTGTTAATTTTATTGGTTCTGGGTAGTATATTTTTTGGTATTGCTACACCGACAGAAGCAGGTGCTGTGGGATGTGTGGGGGCGATCGCTCTTGCTATTGTTAAGGGTAAATTTAGTTGGACTTCCTTAAGAAATGTATGTGATGTGACTCTCCGCACAACTACTATGGTGATGTTTATACTTTTGGGGTCAACTGCTTTTAGTTTGGTTTTTCGGGGAGTGGAAGGCGATCGCTTTATGTTTGATTTACTTTCTAATCTTCCTGGTGGTACGACTGGTTTTTTAGTTGTCAGTATGGCAATAGTTTTTTTTCTTGGTTTTTTTATTGACTTTTTTGAGATTGCTTTTATTGTTGTACCTTTATTTGTACCTGTTGCTCAACAACTTGGTATTGACTTAGTTTGGTATGGTGTGATTTTGGGGGCTAATCTTCAAGCATCTTTTTTAACGCCTCCCTTTGGTTTTGCCCTGTTTTACTTGCGGGGTGTAGCACCTTCAGAAGTTACTACTGGTCAAATATATAGAGGCGCTATTCAGTTTATTCTACTTCAGTTATTGGTTTTAGTGCTGATTATTACTTTTCCTGGCATTGTTAATTTCCTACCCTCATTGAGTGGATAAAGGTTTGATCCAAAAATATTGAGAAATTTTATATAAATTCTTATATAAAATATATACCAACTCTCTAAAACTTTACTAGGTTTAACTTGATTACTAAGTATCTATAAATTAAGAACTAAATCCACCTAAATAATACCATTTATCAAAAACTTTTCTACACTTTCTTGAGTAGGAGAGTGAGGGAGAAGTAAAAACATAAATAATTAACACGCTCCTGGCTAATAATTATCAAAAAGGTTATTCAACCCGTGTTAATTACTTAATAATTAGGGTTTACTGAATAAGTCTTTTACTAAGGGGGAGTTCTCAGAAATCAGGAGTACGGAGTCAGGAGTTAGGGGAGTTATAGAGTAGTTAGTCAGAAGAATAGTCCCTTAATTTTTCTGCCTCGCGTTACCCCAAAATGCTCAGTTTTTCAGCTCATTTAACCGAAAAGCTGGTACTTTTTCCCGATCTAAAATTGCTCAAACCTTTATCCGTCAATGCTTTGATATTTAATCAGCAAACCCTAATTAAAGTTTCACCTAAGTTTAGTATTCTTTCCTCAAATTGGTATAATTTGAGTCTGAGAAAATGCTCCTACATTAGACTACTTGAGTAGTTAAGGGATATCTTGATTTAGCAATAGAGAAATATTAAATATGAGGGTTTTCTCTAATTTCCCACTACCTAATTCTTAGTTCCCTATTTTTGTTATTGAGAGAATGCAAAAAAGTAAAAGTTTTTCTCATGCCTGATAACTAGAGATTTGACAAATACATTTTTTTGAACCAGACTCAGTATAACTTTAAGTATTTATTTTATTAGAATTTATTCTTCTAAACTTTTTCAGTTTTTACTACTGAATTATGATTACGACCAAAGTTAGTAGCAAAAATGGGTTAAACTTAGTATGAGGTATTTTTACCAACTCTTGACTATAAGCTATATAAGCTAAAATTATTAAAAAATTTTCTCAACTATTGCATAAATTAAGGAATTTAATATATACTAATTCTCAACTTCAGTTTATAGGAAGTTATTCAAGACAAATTTAGTTCAACTGGGAGATATTAGTATGTCAAAAGAATTTGATGTTCAGCAAGCTCGGCCTAGTAAAATTCAGGTAGAGGTAAAAGATATTCTACAAAATTCACTAGGCAAAAACTGGGAAACAGGATTAAATTTTGACTCAGATGGTGGCGACCGCAACTTTGACTCAGATGGTGGCGACCGTCACTTTGACTCAGATGGTGGTGACCGTCATCACTAATAGTTAAACATTTAAGTATTTTAATTTTTGTCTTAAATGTTTAGGGGGGTTAAGAGTTACCTATTATTCCTATCTTAACTAGCCATGTAAGTCTGAACAGGTGACAACTGAAAAATATGATGGTAAAAGCTTTACCCCTTTATTTATAAGAAGGCATACAGAATTAATTACACAAATATTTTACTGAAATCCCCATTCAATATTCAATAAGGATCGAATTTGTAAATAATTTTATTCAGGTGCTTAAATACTCTGACATACAAATCTCAGAATGTAAAACTCTAACTAATTGTATAAAAACAATAATAGTAGTAGTTTTGAGATTTATTTAATGCCAGAGACAAAAACTAGGTACTCGTAAAGGAGTAATGATGCTGGTAACTTACTTTTTGACAATAAAGGGAATTTACCAACTAATACACTTAGATATTTAGGACTACAAAAAAATCCAAATAATTTCTTACTTATGGTGATTAATTATTTCAAATAATTCCTGAATAAACTCACCTAGTAATATAGTGAAAAAATTTAAGTGTTTGAATTTTTATCTTAAATTTTTAGCTAGGTTAAGAATTACTATTATTCGTAATCTTAACTAGCCATGCAAGTCTGAACAGGTGATAACTGAAAATATATGATGCTAAAAGCTTTTCCCCTTTATTGATAAATATACTGACATACAAATATCAGAAGATGAAACTCTAGCTAATTAGATAAAAGTAATAATAGTAGTAGTTTTGAGGTTTATTTAATGCCAGAGACAAAAAATCAAAATAATTACTTGCTTATGGCAATCGAGTATCTCCGCTAATATCAAATCAGGTAGCATCGGTATAATTAGATAAGTAGTCAGTAGGCACGGAGTTAGGACGGAAGAGAATTTAGAAAGATTTGGCAATTGTTGAGGTTGTCATTTTTTTATACCGAAATTAAGCAGATTTAATATAATTAAGGTATCAGTTAATATAATAAAGTTAAGAATTCGTGAATAAACCCACATATAAAACAATAAAGTTTAGTTGACAACAAAATTTATTTGATAGACAGGTAAGGTAAAGATAAGCTTTGACAAATATATAATTTGCTAGAAAAAATTCTTAACTTAACTGTATTATCCTATAAATCTCAAAAATTAATAGAAAAAATTCTCGATTATGTCATGTCTAACAAATTTAATACAACCATTAGACCAAGAAGAATTTCTAGAAAATAACTGGACTAGAAAAGCGATCGCTATCTCTAGTAAAGGACACAAAAATTTTACAGACCTATTTTCATGGGACAAACTCAACCATCTATTGAACTTTCATCAAATAGAATATCCCGATTTGCGCCTTGCATTTGATGGAAAAGTTCTGGAGGGAAAGGAAAATAGAAATCTTACCCAATGGTGTGAGAAAGGTGCAACCTTAATCCTAGACCAAATCCATAAAAGGGTTCCAGAAGTTTCTCTATTTGCTTCAAAACTTAGCTATGAATTAGGATACCCAACTCAAGTCAATGCTTATTGTTCTTGGTCTAGTAAAAAAGGATTTTCTAAGCACTACGATACTCACGATGTATTTATTTTGCAAGTAGAAGGAAGTAAGCAATGGTATGTCTATACTGACACGTTCAAATATCCATTACCAAACCAAAAATCATCTTCTTTTGTACCACCCGAAGAAGAAGCATATTTGAGTTGTATTTTACATCCAGGAGATGTACTTTATATACCTCGCGGACATTGGCATTATGCAGTGACAAAAGAAGAACCATCTATTCATCTTACTTTAGGTATTCACTCTCGAACAGGTGTCGATTTATTGGAATGGTTAATTGGTCAATTACAACACAAAGAAGAGTGGAGAAAAAGTCTACCTTTAAGAATAGATGAGACTTCGTTTAATCTTGATGTAGAAAATTTAATTCAAGACTTAGAAGGGTATATAAATAATCATAATATTAGTGAAGAATATAATAACTACTTGGATGGTTTAGGAAAACCTGTTGAGGCATATAGTTTGCCATATCAAGCTGGATTTAATATTTTTGATAATGGTGTTGAAACTAAGTTTAAAATTTCTCAGTTTCAACGTTTAAAAATTTTACAAATGGCTGATGAAGATGGATATAAAATTTTAGTTTCTGGTAAAGAAGTATCTATTCGAGGAGTGCCAGAATATTTAGTAAAAAATTTATTTAGTCAAGAAACATTTACTGGAAAAGATGTCAGAAATTTGCTGCCAGACTATGACTGGGAAATAGATATTATGCCCCTGTTATCCAGGTTAGTCAGTGAAAGAGTTATTTTTGTAGAACCAGGAGTTTAAATATGAAGAGATTTTTGGGCAGTGATGTTTATTAAGGAGGTGAATATTATGAATATCAAACTCTAGTTTCCACCAAAGAATTATGTATTGAGTTTGGTAGAGAAACATTTACTGGAAAAGATGTCAGAAATTGTCTGCCGGACTATGACTGGGAAATAGATATTATGCCGATGTTATTAAAGTTAGTCAGTGAAAGAGTTATTTTTGTAGAATCTGGAGTTGAAACATGAATACATTTTTTTCTGCTGATGTTTATTTTCGAGTTTAGTGGAGAAACATTTACTCGAAAAGATGTCAGAAATTGTCTGCCGGATTATGACTAGGAAATAGATATTATACCAATGTTATCCAGGTTAGTCAGTGAAAGAGTTATTTTTGTAGAACCAGGGGTCTAAATATGAAGAGATTTTTGGGCAGTGATGTTTATTAAGGAGGTGAATATTATGAATATCAAACTCTAGTTTCCACTAAAGAATTATGTATTGAGTTTGGTCGAGAAACATTTACTCGAAAAGATGTCAGAAAAAGGAGATGAATATGATGAATATAAAAATCTAGTTTCCACTAAAGAATTATATATTCGAGTTTAGTAGAGAAACATTTACTCGAAAAGATGTCAGAAATTGGCTGCCAGACTATGACTGGGAAATAGATATTATGCCGATGTTATCTAGGTTAGTCAGTGAAAGAGTTATTTTTGTAGAACCAGGGGTTTAAATATGAAGAGATTTTTGGGCAGTGATGTTTATTAAGGAGATGAATATGATGAATATAAAATTATAGTTTCTGGTAAAGAAGTATCTATTAAAGAAGTGGCAGAATATCTAGTTAAAAACTTGTTTAATTGAGAAACATTTACTGGATTAAAGATGTAATAAATTGCCTATCTGACTATGACTTGTAAACAAACATGATGCCAATGTTATTGAAATTAGTGAATAAAAGAATTGTTTTTGTAAAATCTGGAGCTTAAACATGAATACATTTTTTTGTGCTGATGCTTGCCGAAAAGCAGATGAAGATATTATTGGAAGTGGTACGAATTATTCAGTCTATATTTTGATAGAGTGTCCTTACCCTTGGGAATATAATGCTTTTGAATCTCGTTTTCTCCCGAAAAACTTAGAGATTTTGATGACAGAAGTCAATAGAGCTAAATTGTCTCTCAGATTTTTACTGATTACTCAAAATCAAAATTACAGGCAAAATAACAGAAAGATTTTAATCTATGAAAAAGAGCAAAGCTCATTTATCAATGGTTATAAAAAATATGAGTTTGACGTAGACCATCCTGAAAAAATAGCTCCAATTATTCAAAAATATTTAGCGGGGGATAATTTAGATACTAAGACTCAAAATCCTCGAACAAGAGATATATTAGTTTGTACTCATGGTAGCCATGATAAGTGTTGTGCTAAATATGGTAATCCGTTTTATACGGAAGCTAAAAAAACTATTTCTCAATTAGGTTTAAAAAATACAAGAATTTGGAAAGCAAGTCACTTTGGTGGTCATAGATTTGCACCTACTATAATTGACTTTCCTGATGGTAGATATTATGGCTTGCTTAATCAAGAATCTTTTCAAGCAATTTTGCTAAGAACTGAAAATATTGAATTATTAAACCGAGTGTATCGAGGTTGGGGAATTTTACCAACTTGTATTCAAGTCTTGGAAAGAGAACTTATCTTCCGCCACGGTTGGGAATGGTTTGAGTATAAAATTAACCTTTTAAATTTGGAGATAAATTCCGATAAAACATTAATTAAAGCTCAATTAGGTGTGCTTAAACCAGATGGTTATCAATATATTTGTCAAGCTAAATTAGTCAAAGATGAAACTAAAAC
This sequence comes from Okeania sp. SIO2F4, assembly GCF_010672385.1. Classification (GTDB taxonomy): domain Bacteria; phylum Cyanobacteriota; class Cyanobacteriia; order Cyanobacteriales; family Microcoleaceae; genus Trichodesmium. The sequence goes on along the minus strand of NZ_JAAHGT010000020.1, from coordinate 14,809 downwards.
TATCCACCTTAAGGGTTCTTGTGATGCTTCTAAACAGTCAGAATTTATCAAGTATTATGTCAACCATCTTAGCTTCAAAATTGAGAATAAAACTTCTGAAAAAATGTTGATAAATTCTCAGAAGAAGGTAAGTTGAAGGTAAGCATTCAGCTATTAGCATTCAATTTTATTCTGCGGAATAGTACCCAAACAGCTTTTGAAATAACCAAGCAATGACTAAGGTTAGCCGATCGCCTTTTTCTTTCCTGCGGAATGGTGCGTAAACATAACTTTTAATTCTCCTTGGAGACTAATTCCTCCTAAGCGGAATGGTGCGCAAACATAACTTTTAATTCTCCTTGGAGACTAATTCCTCCTAACAAGATAATCAGTTAATAACTTATAGCTGATAGCTGACGGCTGAATGTTTACATTTGAAGAACATAAATTGATTTGGTATTTATCAAAACTAAAATGGCTGACGAATCTCTCTCAAATGAATGTTTACATTTGAAGAACATAAATTGATTTGGTATTTATCAAAACTAAAATGGCTGACGAATCTCTCTCAAACCTATATCTTTGAGAAAATTTATAATCATTGATATAGCAATCCGCGCATAGGTTGCGAGTAATCAAAAAGTAGATAAAAAAACTGAAACTCCCACCTGTTTCCTATTCCCTGTTCACTGTTCCCTAAGGGCAGTAATATTTTTATACACAAATAAAATAGGATTGCTATATGAGAGATTACTATCAAAAATTTTAGTTGCTTCTCGTTACTAATTTTCCAAGTTTTTTTGAATTAAAGCTCTACCTAATAAATTCTTAGAATAAGGTAAGTTAAGGAGCATAAATTGGTGGGATATTCCTAAAAATTTAAATGGCTGACCAGTGCCTCTAAAACCGATTTTTTCATAAAATTTAGAAGAATTGATACGAGACATAACTCTCAAAGATGTTAGCTGTTTCTGTTTAGCAATTTCAATAATTTTTTGAATTAAAGCTGTACCCACTCCCTGAGATTGAAATTCAGGTAAAACAGCAAGATATGCAATACTTCCTATACCTGTAGATAATTCTCGCAATCTAGCTGAACCAATAATTTGTTCCTCACAAACAGCAATAAAATGTAGAGCATAATCATCATACTCATCTTTTTCTGTTCCTCTTTCCATATCTATCGGTTTTCTTAACACTAACCAACGTTGATAATACATTTCCTCTTTTTCTGGTTGGCTTTGAATTAAGCAAATCTTAAATACTGGCATTTTTAAATCGTAATTAATTAGAGGTAATTCCTGTTTTTATTTATGGCTTGCGCAAGAAAACTAAAACCATTAGCAATCTAGATTAGCAAAAATTATTCAACATTGAACAAGTGCAAGAAATCAACTTTTATAGTATCAAAACTAATGGCATAGATAGAAGATAAAGTAGAAAAGCAATGGAGTTAAACAATAGTCAAACTCTTCCCTACCTTCAACCATAACTATGAGTTTTTCAGCAAACCCTACTTAGACCAAGCAGGATGAGATAACAAAGAAGAAAACATACGCACCCCACGCAGTAAATTAGATAGAGGTAGATGACCTTGCGGCGCAGTCAAATTCCAAGTAAATTCATTAGGATATCTTGTCCAAGTATTACCATTTTTCCAGCCTATTTTTGGTAGTAACTTATCCCAGTTTTTGCCTACTCCTAGCCAAATTTCTCTCTGTACAGAATAGCCAAATTTTCCTTCTGAATAAACTAACCACATAGTATTAATAGTTTGCAGATCTGGAATGGGAATACTATCTACCTCTGAAAAATAAAGCCACTTTCTTTGTGTTGCCGCTTCTCCTGCTAACTCACACAATTTTTGCATAGTTAATTTATCAGCTTCTAAAAAATCTTGATGAGCTAATTTTATTTGTAAGTGACTATAATCAATATTAGATCCTGAATTGATTGGCACAACTCCTAGGGGAAAATGTTTCTGTATAAATTCATCAACTTTCGATGAATTTACTTGACGCAAAACTTGATAGATTTTTCCCTCAACTACAGTAGGTGAATCTGATTTTTTGTTTTGCAAAAATTCCATGAGAATATCTAAACCCTGCCCTCCTGTTTCTGCCAAACTAGGAATTACCTGTAACTGTTTTTTTTCAGAACCAGATTCTAATTGAGATTGCAGTTCAGATATATTCAATGAAGCGTTTTCTGTAGAATTAATCTTTGATTCTGTCATAAAATTATTGTGTATTTCAATGCTTGGAATGAATTGAGAATTATAATTATTTATTGATGGTGTAAAATACGATTAATAATTGCACTAGTAGAAGTCGGAACTTCTATTTGAACTAAAGAAATTTTACCACCATAACCTTTAACTTTTGGAGCTTCAGGTAATGTTTCAATAGAATAAATCTGCCCAAGTATTTACCACACGACCACTAGAATCGATGATGGACTGGTTGAAGTTGAAACCGTTTAAGTTGAAGGCCATTGTACTCACACCTAATGCTGTGAACCAAATTCCTACTACTGGCCATGCACCTAAGAAGAAGTGCAAGGAACGGCTGTTGTTGAATGAAGCATATTGGAAGATTAGACGACCGAAGTAGCCGTGAGCTGCTACGATGTTGTAAGTTTCTTCTTCTTGACCGAACTTGTAACCGTAGTTCTGAGACTCAGTTTCTGTTGTTTCACGTACTAAGGAAGAAGTTACCAAGCTTCCGTGCATTGCACTAAATAATGAACCACCGAATACACCTGCTACACCTAGCATGTGGAATGGGTGCATTAAGATGTTGTGCTCTGCTTGGAACACTAACATGAAGTTGAATGTACCAGATATTCCTAAAGGCATTCCATCAGAGAAACTACCTTGACCGATAGGATAGATTAAGAATACTGCTGTTGCTGCTGCTACTGGAGCAGAGTAAGCAACACAGATCCAAGGACGCATACCTAAGCGGTAGGATAATTCCCACTCACGACCCATGTAGCAGAATACGCCAATGAGGAAGTGGAAAATTACTAGCTGGTAAGGGCCACCGTTGTAGAGCCACTCATCTAAGCTAGCTGCTTCCCAGATGGGATAGAAGTGTAGACCAATCGCGTTGGAGGAAGGTACTACTGCACCGGAAATGATGTTGTTTCCGTAGAGTAAGGAACCAGCAACGGGTTCGCGGATACCATCGATGTCTACAGGAGGAGCTGCTACGAAAGCGATGATGTAGCAGATAGTAGCAGTTAGGAGAGTAGGGATCATTAATACACCGAACCAGCCGATGTAAATACGGTTGTCTGTGCTAGTTACCCAGCTACAGAACCTCTCCCATACGTTAGCGCTTTCGCGCTGTTGTAAGGTTGTAGTCATGTGATAATAATTGCTATGTATTTTTCAAGGTTCTCGGTAGCGCTTTTGCTACCTTGTTTACTATATTAATCATCTAATTTAGTTTTGTAAAGGGTTTTAAGAAAAGTATGTTGGAATTTTTTAATAAGTTAGACTTATGGGAATAGGGAATAGGGAGTAGGGAGTAGGGGAGTAGGGGAGTAGAAGATAAGAGAAACACTATTAGGACTTACGCACCTGCAAGGTATTTTCGTCATTGCGACCGACTCTTAAGCAATCTCAAATCCTAGTTTTTCGTACCTCATGCGTAAGTCCTGACTATATAATTCATCCCACACTTCCCACACTTCCCACACTCTACATTAAATTAGCCAGGAGGCCACTGCATTTGACGACCCCCAAGAATATGAAGATGTAGATGAAATACTGTTTGGCCAGCTTCTGCGCCATTATTAATCACCACACGATAGCCATTTTGTAGTCCTTGTTCTTCTGCGATGCGCTTTGCAGTCAGCAACAAATGTCCCATTAAAGCATGGTCTTCAGGTACAGCATCGGCTAACTTGGGAATAGGCTTTTTCGGAATCACCAGGATATGAATGGGGGCTTGAGGATTGATATCTCTGAAAGCCAAGGCCATATCATCCTCATAAACAATATCCGCGGGAATCTCGCGCTGGATAATTTTACTGAAAATAGTTTCTTGTTCGCTCATTTATCTATTTATAAAGAACTAACTATACAAATCTAAGAATATAAGAATATGTTAGCTAGAGTCTGGAGTGCATCAATAATTGGTATTGAGGCCGTAAAAGTCGGTGTAGAAGTCGATGTATCTGGGGGCCTCCCAAAAATTGTCGTTGTGGGATTGCCAGATGCAGCAGTTCAAGAGTCAAAAGAAAGAGTCAAAGCGACCCTAAAAAATTGTGGTTATGCCTTCCCCATGCGGAAAATTTTGATTAATCTCACCCCTGGAGATTTACGCAAAGAAGGCCCTAGTTTTGACTTACCTATTAGTATAGGAATTTTGGCTGCCTCGGATCAGGTGAAGGCCGACTTACTGGGAGACCATCTATTTTTAGGAGAAGTTTCTCTTGATGGTAGTTTGCGACCAGTTGCCGGAGTTTTACCTATTGCTGCTGCTGCCCAAAAAATGGGAATTACTGGTTTAGTTGTGCCTGCTGCTAATGCTAAGGAAGCAGCGGTGGTGAAGGGGTTATCGGTTTATGGATTTGATAATATATTTAATGTAACTGATTTTTTGAATAATCCTAATAGTTTTTCTCCTGTCGAAATAGATACTGCTGAGATTTTGGCAAAACAAGGGTTTACAGGTTTAGATTTAAAAGAAGTTAAAGGACAAAATCATGCCCGTCGCGCTCTGGAAATAGCTGCTGCGGGCGGGCATAATTTAATTTTTGTCGGACCTCCTGGCAGTGGGAAAACAATGTTGGCGCGACGTTTACCAGGAATTTTACCTCCCTTGAGTTTTGAGGAGGCGTTAGAAGTGACTCAAATTTATTCGGTAGCGGGGTTGTTGAAAGACCGGGGGAGTTTGGTGAGCGATCGCCCGTTTCGTGCTCCCCATCATTCGGCATCGGGACCTTCTTTGGTGGGTGGAGGCAGTTTTCCGCGACCGGGGGAAATTTCTTTATCTCACAGAGGGGTATTATTTTTAGATGAGTTAACGGAATTTAATCGCAATGTTTTAGAATATTTGCGTCAACCCTTGGAAGATGGGGTGGTAACAATATCTCGCACCCGACTATCGGTAGAATTTCCCGCTCAATTTACTTTGGTGGCGAGTACAAACCCTTGTCCGTGCGGTTATTATGGCGACCCCATTCAACCATGTACTTGTTCGCCACGACAACGGGAGCAATATTGGGGGAAGTTATCGGGTCCGTTGATGGATAGGATAGATTTACAGGTGATGGTGAGTCGGTTGAAACCGGAGGAAATTACGAGACAGGAAACTGGGGAAAGTTCGGTAGATGTGAGGGAAAGGGTGAGGGAAGCACGCGATCGCGCTCGACATCGGTTTCGGGATGAAGTTGGTTTAAGTTGTAATGCGCAGATGCAAAGTCGTCATTTTCGGAAGTGGTGTCAGTTGGATGATAGTAGTCGGAATTTGTTGGAGGGGGCGATCGGGAAATTGGGGTTGTCAGCGAGGGCGAGCGATCGGATATTGAAAGTGGCGCGGACTATTGCTGATTTAGCGGGGGATGAGGAGTTGAAACCTAGTTATGTTGGTGAGGCAATTCAGTATCGGACAATTGATAGAATGCAGTAATTGATGACATAGCTTTGTAGGTTGGGTTGAGGAACGAAACCCAACATCATATATATCGTACTTCACCTTGATATAGAATCCGGTTGAACAGTCGTCCGCAGCGACGAAGCGGAAGCAATCTCCGCGCACCCATGAGATTGCTTCCTTCCACTCCGTTCCAGTCGCAATGACTACAATAATTAATTATCTGGATTTGATATTAATAAAAAATGAGCTGATGTAGTTTTTCTAAGGAAAAGAACCCTACAAGTTAGGTTTTTGGGTGGTAGTGCATTGTAATGGTCGTCCATTGTAATCAGGACTTACGCAGAGCCACCATCTCTTGGTGCGCGTTCCCTTGCGACTGGCGTCGTCGCGGGGTCGCACCGCTATCTAGTAGGGGTTAACGGCCGTTAACCCCTACATATTGTGTATAATTTAATATGCGTGGCTTTAGTCCTGGTAATTATTTTTGTTACAAGGGAGGGCAGTGGGAGCATCTGTCTCCCGTATTCGCGGGCATCCTGTCCGCACTGGGTATTGCTTGTTCCTATCTACCATTACTATGCAAGAATACTGGTTTTTGTTGGGTTGCGCTGTCGCTTAACCCAACCTACAATATTATTACTGACCAGAGTATTTAATAAGATTTGGGGTTTGGCGATCGCTCTTCATTTGTTTAGTGAGGTGGAAGAGCGATGGCTTGTAAATATCCCTAAAGTTTCATGGTTTAACTATCATTTTCTCCATTTGTTTGTGGAGGAGGTAATTCTACCGTACCATCAACAGGCGTTAATTTTACTTCCTTTTTTGATGCTGCTTTATTAGCTTCAATAATCTCAGTTATTGCCTGAGCAAAGTGAGATTGAGTAACACATTTTTGTTCTTTGGGTTTGTCTTCCCTAGCAGCAGCAACTACAGCTTTGAACACAGCATTTTTGATGTCTCTACCAGATATTTCATCAAACTGTTTCGCAAGTTCATAAAAATCTACTGAGTTTTCATCTAATGGAAGTTTAGCAGGAATTTGAGCTTGCCAAATTTTTGCTCTTGCCTCTTCATCAGGTAAATCAAATTGAGTTTTCCATCGTATTCTGCTAATAAAAGCTGGATCGTAGTTGCGAATTAAATTAGTTGCGAAAATAACGATTCCTTCGTAAGAGGAAAGTTGCATCAACATCACACTACGAGTCAAATTAACTGCAGTGTCCGTTGCTTGAGTCACATTTTCTAAACGTTTACCTAAAAAAGAATCTGCTTCATCAAAGAATAAAACTGCATTATTGCTAGTAGCAAATTCAAATGCTTTAGCAATATTCTTTGGTGTTTCACCAACATATTTAGATTCAAGTTGCTGATAAGGAACAACTAAAATTTTCAGTTTTAGCGCATGAGCAAGTGCTTCAGCAGTCAAGGTTTTTCCTGTTCCAGGGGGACCAGAAAAATTAATGGAAAGAGCTGTATCCAACTTGTGTTTTTCACCCATTCCCCACTCGTTATAGATTAAATCATGATGCTCAATTTCTGCTAAAATTAAGTCTATTTTATTTTTAGTTGTTTGAGGCAAAATAACATCTTCAAGAGTATATTTTGGTTCTCTTAGATAGGGGGTAAAATCTATACTTGATTCTGGTTTTTCTGAATCACTAGATCGATCATTTTTATAGTTTAGAGTATCATTAACACCATTATTAGTCGAGGTGTTTTTTTCTCCTGCTGCTTGTCTAAATGCTCCTATTTTATCAAATCTTGGCATGAAAATTTTTCCTTTAATTTATAAGTTTAAACTAACAGTTAGACTCCAAATAAATTACTCTGATTGAACTCTGTTTATTCATTGTTTACTGAAATTTAAGTCGGTAAATTAGGGATTTGCAACTTAATAAAGTACCAATTATTAGTGGAGAAAAAGGCTCGTGGCTGTCATTGCGAGGCGGTGATATTAGACTCAACCTCAATTAAGAATAGTTAAGCTAGCCGAAGCAATCTCTACTCTATAGATTAGCTGATAGTCTATTTTTTTTGCTAGTCCCTTAGTCATGCCAATTTTCCAAAGTCATTATTCTAGCTTTTGACCTATCTTTGGGAAAATTATTAATATCATTATCAGTTATTCCTGATAATTTAAACACCTGAGATGGTTTGCTTTCAACGTGTTTTGGGTCCCACACTTCCAAAATCAGTTTATGAGAATTTCCCAAGTAAAGTATCAAATATAAAGTTGTTCCTTTACCAAATGATTCAATTAAAACTGGAGCAATATTTGTATCCCAGATTGGCTCCAATTTTCTATACAACATTTCAGTTGTAGAACTTCTATTACCACCCAAAAATTCACTCAAGGAATTAAAAAAATTTCTCCTATTTCTTTTTGGCATAGAATTATCCTGACTATATTGGCGGAACTGTGATTCTCTATCTCTAGGCGGATCGCTTCGTGGCATTGATAACTACCTCTAAATTTTTACTTCAAATTAACAACTAGCTTTCTCTATATTTCAATAGTCAATCTATCTGAATAATCAAAGCATTAAAAAATAGACTTTGCTTCATTTTGGCATATTTGTCGATAGTTTCATTTGTTTTGTCTATTACTTCTACAATTGGCTTAAATAACTGAATCAAAGGATTGTTAGCTATTGATTCTTCAGTTGAAAATGATGATAATTCTGGTGGTGCCATAAATTTTCTAAATAAAGGGTTGAAAAGATTTTCAGCATTTCTTCTCCAACTTTGGTATTCTTGACCAGTTAACTCATTATCTAGAACATAAATTCGTTCTAACTTAGAATCTGGAATATTAGACTCAATTTCTAAATCACCTCTATCAAGTGTGGGAACACTATACCCTCTTTCATTGTTTCCTATTTCAGTATCATACAACCATATTTTGAGGTACTCAAAATTGCAATTAGGCAAGAAACGACTTTGACGAAATAGCTCTCTGACGATTAATGTATCAAAGAAATTTTTTGTTTTATTACCAACAACACATTCGCCATTATTTAATCTTTCCCCAGGAACTCCTAACAATTCAATAGTCTTTAAATTTCCATAGGTTTCTGGAGAACGAAAACCAATTTCTAGATAAATTTTTTCAGCAGGTATTCGTGACATAATTATTGACTCCTTTTGAGAATTAATACCAATTTTCTAGTTTCAGTTTTTTTGCTTCTGAACGTTTTTTGGGCAAAGGAGAGCTTTGAGGTGCTTGCCCTAGTTTGAAAACTTCTGAAGGTTTGCTATTTGCATATCTGGGGTCCCAAATTTCCATTATTGTTTCCCCAAGAACTGCACCAGCATAAAAAATAACGTATAAGGTTGCTACATATCCAAAAGCTGTTATTAGAGCAGCAGCTACTATCGTTTCCCAAATTTTTTGCAGAGCATAAACCAAAGCTTCAATAAAGCGTCTAAAGACTTCCCCTAACCAGTCTAAAAACTGATCTATTAGACTACCAAACCATGTAAAAAAACCCATTTATTTTACCTCCTATTAACTAACTACTTAAGACAGCAACTATCGGTTTGTTTTGCACTGTTGGCAACTGAACATCTTGGTCTTCTAAAGGTTTTAAAGAAATCATAACTGGCTGCATATCTGAGCGTTTTGGATCTACAAATGCAACTATTACATCCAACCCATCCCTGAAGACTGCTAGCAACCACTCGCTACGATAGCCAAATTCTTGTCTTAGATAAGATTCAATCTCCGGCCAGTTATTGTCTAAGAATTGAGCTACTAAAGCCAAATAATATTTAGTAGCTTCTGTTACATAGCCCCATATCTGTTTAATCCCGCCAACAAATTGTTCCCACACATTAGCAAAAGCTCTCTCAAGAGCTTCAACAATTGCACCAAAAGCATAAACAGCAGCAGCTCCGAGAAGAAGTCCAGCAGCAGCTTGTATTAAAATATCCCAAGCCATTAATTAGTTACTCCACTAACAATTATCAGTGATTACTCAAGTCACTTTGATTTAAAGTGTCTATTTATACCCAAAATAACTTAACTAATCTTAGAATAAAACTGATAAAACTTAGAACTGATATTAGAATTACATCAGGAATTTTGGATAACTATCTAATTATGGCCTCCATTGACAAACAATTTGCTGAAGCAGCCCAAAATTGGGACTTAGAAACCCTATATACAGACCTCGCTTCAGCTAAGGGAAAGCGTCTTACCCCTACTGAAAAGTTACATCTACGAGGTTTACTTTGTGGCTACAGTCCCGGAGAAATTGCTGAAAAACTAGGCAAAAATCCTAAAGGTGTAGAAACTGACTTATGTGCAACCATATATAGATACGTCAAAAGTTTAGTCGATAGGTGCGATCGCAGAATTGAAAATTGGAGAAATATTTCTGAATGGTTGGAAATAGATGGATATAGATGTCGGTCATCTCCTCAAGTACCACTTGATAGTTTGTTAACAGAAAAAAGTGTAGTTAATGTAACTAATATCAACATTGAAAATAATCAATTAGTGATTGCTTTTAACTTACGGATACCCACTTTAAAATCTGAGGGAATATCAGTAGAAAACTTTGGCTTAAGTGATGATATGATTCCTAAAGATATTGCTAGAGATTTATCTGAAAAATATTAAACAAGACTTACGCATGAGTTAGGAAAAACTAGGATTTGAGATTGCTTCAGAGTCGGTCGCAATGACAAAAATACCTTGCAGGTGCGTAAGTCCTATTAAATTTACCTGCTTACTCTGAAACCCAGGAAATTCATTTGACTAACCCACAAAATCAATCAAAGTAGTTATATCCTCAACTTTAGAAAAATTCATTTATAATAAAAAATTAACTGTTTATAATAGGAAATTTAATAGGAATAACTTATGTCCGTATTCTTAGCGATCGCAGTTTTAGGTATGTTAATTGTAGTTCACGAGTTAGGCCACTTTCTGGCTGCTCGACTCCAAAACATCCATGTTAACCGTTTTTCTATCGGCTTTGGCCCGATAATCTGGAAATACCAAGGGCCACAAACTGAATATGCACTTCGAGGTTTTCCCTTGGGAGGTTTTGTCGGTTTTCCTGATGATGACCCAGATAGCTCTATACCTAAAGACGATCCAGACCTCTTACGCAACCGCCCCATTCTAGACAGAGCGATCGTTCTCAGTGCTGGAGTAATTGCTAATCTCATATTTGCTTATTTTCTGTTAGTTGCTCAAGTGGGTATTATTGGTGTAGCAGATTTTAACTATGCTCCTGGGGTGAAAGTTCCAGAAGTTGCTACAAGTGTTAGTTCTGCTGCTGCTCAAGCAGGTATTAAGGCAAATGATATTATTTTGTCAGTTGGTAATCAACAATTAGGTGCGAACAAAGAAGCTATTAGCACTTTGGTAGAAACTATTCAAAATAATGCTAATAAAACTTTGGAGATGGAAATTCAGCGTGACGGAGAAAAATTATTTCTTGAAGTCACACCGGAATTGGGAAATGATGGCAAAGGTCGCATCGGTGTGCAACTAATTTCCAATGGAGAAATAGTAAGAAACCGCACTAATAATATAATTGAAGTTTTTAGTATTGGTGCTGAAGAATTTCAAAGAATTGTTGTCTTGACACTTCAGGGTTTTTGGCAGCTGATAAGTAATTTCGGTCAGACAGCAGGGAAATTAGCAGGACCTGTTGCTATTGTAGACATGGGAGCAAAAATTGCTGAGGATAATGTGGTCGAATTGTTTAGGTTTGCTGCATTAATTAGTATTAATTTGGCAGTGATTAATATTTTGCCTTTGCCTGCTTTAGATGGGGGTCAGTTAGCATTTTTGGCAATTGAGGGAGTTAGAGGTAAACCTTTACCACTTCGCGTGCAAGAAAATGTGATGCAGACTGGTTTGGTATTGTTATTAGGTTTAGGAGTGTTTCTCATTATTCGGGATACTGCTAATTTGGATGGGGTGCGTTCAATATTCCAGAGATAAGTGTGGAAGTTAAAAGTTAAAAATTTTGGTTGGTAAGGTTTTGAGTATTTTGTCAAATGCTGCCTTCCATAGATTGTTAAATGTGTTTCACAGCTTAAATTTTGGTAGTATAACGCCCTCTAATGGATTGAAACATCTAAAATGGTGCCCGGCGACGGATTCCTGAATTCCTTTCATAGTCTAAATTTAAGCCGTATAACGCACCCTACTAGACCGACACACCTTAAATAGTGCATTAGAAAATGGGGGGATGGGGTGATGGCGCGATGGGAGGATGGGGTGCGAGACGAAAAAACCTAATGCAAACTTAGCTGTGTCAGTCTACTACTCGACTGTTTCATCTTAAATGTTGCAATAGATGTAGGTTGGGTTGAGGGACGTAGCTTGCTTCTTTGCAGGAGTAACCCAACAACAATCTTTATCCCGTACGGACGTTGTATGCAACGTCCCTACCCTACTCCCCTACTCCCTAATGCAGTGTTTTAACTGAAACCCAACCTAAATTACAATTTTGCACAAAATTAGCTGTGACAGGACTTACGCAGGGGAACCCAGAAACCGGGTTTTTTCGTCAATGTTAATTGTTAAAAACAACGATTTATCTCTAAAAACCAGGTTTCGCGTGCGTAAGTCCTGTGTGATTGATAGACCACTACTTCTTCCTTCTTTCCATCTTCCTTCTTCCTTCCTCACAATGGTAACAACTCGTAAATTTTCACTGAAACGACAGCGATCGCTAGAATTACTTCTTCGTCTAAAAGGTCTCTATCCAGATGCTACTTGTACTCTTACTTATGAAACCCCTGTTCAGTTACTTGTAGCTACTATTCTTTCCGCTCAATGTACTGATGAACGAGTCAATAAAGTTACGCCTGCTCTATTTCAAAAATTTCCCGATGCTGTAGCACTGGCAAATGCAGATATTGAAGAACTGGAAAATTTAGTCCGTTCTACAGGATTTTATCGCAATAAAGCTAAAAATATTAAAGCTGCTTGCCAAATGATTATTGAGAAGTTTAACTCTCAGGTACCAAAGCAGATGGAACAACTTTTACAATTACCTGGAGTAGCGAGGAAAACAGCTAATGTTGTTTTAGCTCATGCTTATGGAATTATTGTCGGGGTGACGGTAGATACCCACGTTAAACGGTTGAGTCAACGGTTGGGTTTAACTGAACATTCTGACCCAATTAAAATTGAGCGAGATTTAATGCGGTTGATACCTCAACCTGATTGGGAAAATTGGTCAATACGATTAATTTATCATGGTCGGGCAGTTTGTAAAGCCAAAAATCCTGCCTGTGATAAATGTTTATTAGCTGATTTATGTATCTTCACAAAAGAGTAACTTAATAAAGTCAGAAGTCAAGAGTCATCTGTTCTAGTTTCTAATCCCTACTTCCTAAAACAAGGAATTTTATGGTATTCTAGGAGGTTGGGAAAATAACCTAAAATTAAAGATATCGCAGTTGAAGCAAAGGTTAGGACATTGCTAAATGTTGTTTGCGCAGCATTTCCGCAGAAAAAACTAAGTCAGAGATAACTTCTGACTTCTGACTTCTGACTTCTGACTTGCGCGTAGCGCTGTACCAATTATTTTGGAGGAATAAAGTAATTCATCATGGCTAAAAAGAGCATGATCGAGCGTGAGAAAAAACGCAAAAAATTAGTAGAAAAATATGCTGAGAAACGTGAAGAACTAAAACAGCAATTCATGGAGGCAGAAGATTTAGAGGAGAAAATAGAACTCCATCGTAAACTTCAGAGATTACCTCGTAACAGCGCTCCTAATCGTGTTAGAAATCGTTGTTGGTTAACTGGACGTCCCAGAGGGTATTATCGGGATTTTGGACTTTCTCGTAATGTTATCCGAGAAATGGCCCATGAAGGTTTATTGCCAGGGGTTGTGAAGTCTAGCTGGTAGTTTATACAGGAGAGGGGGAAGAGAGGGGAGAGGGGGGAGAGAGGGGAGAGAGGGGAGAGAGGGGAGAGGGTTAAATTAACTGTTTGCGCGTTTAATCTTTCAATACCCCCGACTTACCCACAGCTCACACACTCATTTTCGCGAAGGGTTTTAGTAGAATGAAACTGCCCTCCAAACCTCCTCCAAACCCCCAATTCCACAAAAAATTTCCCTAAAGCAATAAACTGAAACGTCGAAATTTTCTATTGTCCACAACAACGTTCTATTCCGAGACTATCTAATAGTAAGTCACTAACAGCATTGGCGATCGCAAATTCCCCATAAAAACTCTGGGAAAAATCAAAGGCTTGCATTTCTGTAATAATGGCAATTACTAATGAACCTAAATCATTTTCCCCTTCCATGCGGTGGCGAACAAAGATTTGGGCCGCTCTGTTGGCAATATCTTCGTTCACTTTTTCGGGAATAAACTCTTGATCGAGCCATTTATGTAAGGAAATTTTTAACCATTGGCCTTCTTGTTGGGGATTTTGTGCTGTTGGTAAGGTAATTGCTTTGATTGGTTCAGCCATAATTCTAAAGTTTATATTATAAATCGTTAATCGTAATTCCATGATAGAATATGATATTGGGTCAATCATACAAGGATATGCTCAAGGCTACTTCCTCATGGCAAATGATGGAGAGAATAGTTTGGGGTGGTATGGTAGTCGTAAGCGGGCCTTGATTCCTTTAGATGAAAGATTTCGCTATCCACGGTCTTTGCGTCGTGCAATTAATCAAAATCGTTTTACTGTTGCTGTTAATCAAGATTTTGAAGCTGTGGTTGAGGGTTGTGCAGATCGAGAAACAACCTGGATATCTGGGGAACTCAAACAGATTTACAAAGCTTTAAATAAAGCAGGATATGCTANAATTAGGAAGTGGAAACATACCAACTGGTAAGGACCACCGTTGTACAACCACTCATCTAAGGAAGCTGCTTCCCAGATGGGGTAGAAGTGCAAACCGATAGCGTTAGAAGAAGGTACAACAGCACCAGAGATGATGTTGTTTCCGTAGATTAAAGAACCTGCAACAGGCTCGCGGATACCATCGATGTCAACAGGAGGTGCTGCAATGAAAGCGATGATGAAACAGGTGGTAGCAGCCAAAAGTGTAGGAATCATCAATACACCGAACCAACCGATATATAAACGGTTGTCAGTGCTGGTGATCCATGCACAGAACTGTTCCCACGCAGAGGCGCGCTCGCGTCTTTGTAAGGTGGTTGTCATGGTTCAGATAATTGCTGTTAAGCGTTAAGTATGATTAAGTAGGTGTTTTAACCTATGT